>JANMYZ010000660.1:0-8048 GCA_031382605.1 Planctomycetota bacterium
CGCCAGCGGACCACGGCTTGGCGGAACGGATCGCGCCTTCGCGTTGACCATTCACCTCGCGCCAAACCACCTCAGTCCCTGCAGGCGCGGCGATCAATTGCCACGGCGGCAGCAAACGCAGGCGCACGACATCGCGTTGTCCAGGGCCGGTGAAGTCGATGGTGGCGTGGATGCGTACGCGATCGCTGCCGACCACCAACGCCGCACGTAAGGTCGAGGTTAATTCCTGGTCGAGCGCCCGCCATTTTACCAAAACCACGCCAGGATCAGCATTCCAGCGCACCGCTTGGTCAGCGCCAGTCAGCGGATCGACGCGTTCAATGGTCGCTCCTGCGGGACGCTCAAAGCGCAATCCTTCTCCCGCGGTCAGATCTAAGCGACCACTGGAGCGTTCGGCGCCATCGACTCGTACCAACACCGCGCGTTGTGCGTCCGCAGTACCATTCATCGCCAGCACTCCACCCAAGCGCATGGTCCACGTGCCGGTGCGCTGCGAAGTCGCGATGACTTCCACCTGCGTGCCGCGTTGATTCCAATCGGCCACGCCATCGCCGGCGATAGCCGTCAGCGCCAGGCCTTCAGGAATGGTCATCGTCAGTCGCCGCACCCCGGCCCCCTGCATGGCGCAGCTCAGCACGGCGCTCCATTCTAAACGATCACGACGCAACGTCACGCGCACACGCTGCTCAATGCCAAGATGTAATTCCTGCGCGACGGCGGCCAGTGGCTGACGTAATGACAGCGCCAATGTCGGTTGGCCAACCGGCAGATCTGCACGCCACGGTCCTTCGCCATCACGCGTCATGCTGCGTTCGGCAATCCATGGCACCCATCCCGCTGCGGCATTGATGGTCATGCTGCCACCAGAAATGGCGGACATCGGCATCATCACATTCCACATTCCTGCGGCACTCGTCAGCGGCAGATCCAGGTCGACGACCACGTCGGCTTGCTGCAAGGGCGCCAACGTCAAAACCAGATTGCCTGCTGGATCACTGGTCCACGCCACCGTCCCAGGATCGACCCCCGCCAGTGGTCGGGCGGTAACCGCGCGCACTGAACCGGGAAGAAATGGCAGGGTTACTTGACGCCACGTTTTTCCAGGAACAGCAACCGCCAACGACATCGTGCCGGTTAATTGACCATCAGCAAAACGCAGGGAAAAACGCGGTGTTCCGGTAGCTAAATCGCACACCGCAGGAGCTGACACATCGGCCTGCGCCCGCTGCCACATGGTGGTCAGATCCGCTTTGGTTAATGCCACTCGTACATCTTGCGGGACGCCAGCAGGATCAAGTCGTTGGTAACCCATCAACACCAGCTTCGTGGCTTCGCCCGCAGATACGTTCAGTGACATCATCGACATCAGAGTCAGCATCAACGCTGCGACCGACGATTTCGCGAGAACGTTAAAGCGCACGAGCGAACGACGACGCACCAACCACCACACCATTCCTGCTGCCATCGTCAGCGGCGCCAGCCATTCGCTGAACGCCATCAGCGGACCGACGGTTATTCCCCAGCCATGCAGCGCGTACGCCAACAGCAAGGCCGACATCGACACCGCCAGGCGCAATGTCCAAACACAACGCCACGTCAGCAACACCGCCGCCAAGACCGCCATCACTCTGCCTAAATGATCCCAGGCGCGTAGGTTCGCGAGCGGAGTTAATTGCAACCGCACTTGTGCTTCGCCGCCCAAACGAGTTCCAGAAAAAAGATGTCCACGTAAAATTAATTGCGGTTCACCCAGCGCTGGCGGCACCACCTCTGCCTGACTCAGTGCGCGCTGATCGTTCGCTAATGGACGTGGGGTTTGCGCTGGTAATTGCGGCACTTCGCTCATCACCGGGGCTTCCCACCAACTGCCAAACCATGGTCGATGGGAAGCTCTCGATGACGCTTCAAGCACCATTGCCGTAGGATCTTCAACCACCTGCGCCCGCCATCCGCCCGCCACCGCAACGGTCCACACCGTGGTCGTCGCCGGTAACGCACCAAGGCGTGGCAACGATAACGACCACTCCGATTCCGCAGCCAGGCCACTGAACAACAACGCGACTTGGACTTGCGTGCGCCCAGGCAACGGCAATTCACTGCCCGAGCCAACGCGACGCACGGCAACCACATGGCCATCAACGGTTGCTTCGACCAAGCGCAATCCGGCTGGCACCACTAACGGCAAAGCTTGCAAAGTCGGAGCCGCCACGCGCGCGGTCAGCAAGGTCATGGTGGCAGAATAATCCACCTGCGTACGCACCGTCAGTTGATCGATAAAACCCGCAGGTCCGACGGCCAACGCGCGGCGATCCACGCGATATCCACCGGTTTCGCCGCTACCTAAACGCCACGCCGCAGAAACCGGAATTCCGGGCAACGGGCGACTCCATCCTGGCAATGCATCGACTGCCAATGACAGCGCACCTGGGCCCGCTTGCAGCACCAAGTCCGCTGATGGTGGAGCTTGAATCACCACCACCTGACGCACGGGAACCTCCACCGCCGATTCGCCAATGCGCAATCCCAGGCGCACCAGTTGGCCGATTTTGGTTGGATCAAGCGCGCCTTCCAAGCGCAATAAATGCTCGCCGATTAACGGAAATCCCGCCCGCAGGCGCAGCGTCGTCGCTTCTTCATCCAGGCGCAGCGTTGGGCTGATAATGTGCAAGCGTCCATCACGCAGCATGGGCACATCCAGCCGCACGACCTCGACCTCGCCCGAGCGCACGTTCAGCCGCATATCTAAGCGCGCCCAGTGATCGTCATGCAGGCCAGGGGCAAGATACAGCACCGCTTCGACGCCGACCTCTGGATCCAAACGACGAGTCAGCACGCGCACGGGTGCGAGTTCGCCGGTAGCAAATAATTCCGCGCGCAAAATACCGCTCGGCTGATTCGACTCGTTGTTTGGCGTGTTGTTTGGCCCGTTTTTATGTCCACTATTTTGTCCACCGAGCGCCCCCATCCGCCACGCTGCCGCCGCCGTGATTTGGGTATCGATCGCCTGCGCGCTCAACAATGACAGCCGATGGCTGCTGCGCCGACTGCCGCGCACGTATACCGGCAACAATTGATCGTTCGCCTGATCAACCCGCGACAAAGACAACGTGAGGGTCATCGCGCGTACGCCTACGGTCTGTGAGACCACCGTGACGACGGAGCCTGGCGGCAGCTCCGATACTTCGCCGCCACCGCTCAGTTGACGCAGCCACATCGGTTTATCTGCTGTGATCGATTCCAGTCGCCAACCGGCTGGCAATTGCAGATCAATGTCACCCAGGCGCGGGCCATGTTCGGCCAATTCTATCGTTTGCACCATCCGCCAGGGATCGCCGGGATGCGCTCCGGGATGAGTCAGCGCCACGCTCGCACTGCTGCGAACATCGATGCCCCAACGCGCATCGCCGGGTTGCGGAACAGCGCCAAGCGCAGGTGCGGGAACCGCATACCGACGTTCACGTTGCACTTTTGAAACGCCATCATCCAGACGACGCCATTCTGGCGGCGCGGAAATATCGAATGCTAACGGACTCACCAAGCTGACCACGCCACCTTGATACGCCGCGCCGATGATGTGTGGCAAAGCCACCGCTGCACTGAGCGCACGCAAACCGTCGCATGAAATTTCAGTGGTGCCTGGAGCTAAGCGCAAACGCACATGTCCATCCGCCTGTTCGCTTAACGACAACACGCCCGCGCTGGTCGATTCGGTCAAACGCCAACCGGCTGGCAACACCACCTCCAATTGTTCCGGCACCGCGCCACGCCGAGCGACGATACGTGCAACCCAACGCAATGACGACGGGCCATTCAGCACCTCTGCCTGCACCACTTGTTCCACGCCAAATACCGCGCTGGTGTCGACCCCCAGACGCCCTGGTTCCCACACCACATCAACCTGGGCCGAGGCGCCGCGCACCAAACGCCAGCGGCCCGCAGCTGCCGGATCGGCAACCAGCGTATCACCAGAAAATGAACCCGCCGTCGCGGCATCAATCGTCAGCGTCACCGCGCCAGCTAATGGCATCGGCAGAGGTCCTTTTCGATCGCGCTCCTTGCCCGCCAAATCGATGCCCCACGACACCGTCACCTGATGCGAGCCGTCGCCTGGCACCAACACGTCCATGCCATCACCGGCATTGACCACCACCGCCGGTTGGCCGTCACACATGACCTCGCCGATGCGCGACGGACGACGAGCAAATAATTGACAACGATGTGGTCCTAGCCCGTGCGAGTTCACCACTAACGAACCGTGCAACGCCAACACCCGATCATCGCTGAGCGTGCCGGTGATCTGCGCGGTGGCGATGCGCGCGCCGCGCAATCCCAGGTCGAGCGGTTCTTTCACCGCCGACGCCTTCATCAACGCGCGGTAATCCGCCAACGGCACCAGCATCCATTCTTGCGCTTGATCCAGCGTTTTGAGCAACTGCTCCATCGGCAGCAGTTGCGGCTGAATCGGCGCTTCACCGGCCATCGCGGCGCTGAGGCAAAAAGTCAGCGCCAACCATCTTTGATACCACTTCATGACCGTGGTTCCGTCGGTTTATCGTCATTCGATTTCGTCTCTGCGTTCTCAGTATCCGATTTCACTGGCGGCGCTGGCGGTTCGACTTTCACCGGCATCGGCTTGGCTTGTTCTAACCACGGATCTGCGGTCACCGCCTGCGGCACGGCACGGCGAACACGGAACTTGGCAATCGCGCCCAGGATCAACAACAGATCCAAGATCACGAATACGCCGACGGCGAAACCTGCGACCACGATCAGCCACGGCGCTGAAACCGCAGCGACCAATACTGCCGCGCTGATGCTCAACCCGGCAAGAACATCCGTGCGACGACGCGCCAACCACATGGCCAAACCACCGATCACCAGCGCGGCGAGCGCAAACAGATTGAGCAAACCATTGCTGATGAAGCGCAGATGCACCGCGCCGCCGTCGCCAAGGCGCTGCAAATGATGACGCTGGCCGGTAAGACTAATCGGCACCGTCAGCCCTTCGTTGGCAAGGGTATATTCCTGCTGTGCACGCGCCTGCTGATCACCGTTAAGGCGTGCCAGCAACGTGCTCCACAATGGAATTCCTTCCTGGTTCAATGACAAATCGCCATGCCAACCACAGGTGATCAGATCAGACGGTAGAAACAGCTCACACGACACCGGACCAACCGGCAGCGGACGAGCAGCAGCCTCTGTCTGAGGTGATCCGCCCAGCGTGGGCAACGTCAGCCCAATACTGCCCCACGAACCCAGCGGCTGATCGCCAAGCTTTTGTTCATAGACAAACGCCACCACCTGCGTGCGCAGACCCGTGCCATCGCCAAGTGGAATCACCACGCTGCCATCGCTGCGGCGACTCGGACGGCTTTGATGACGATCGACCGCCACTTCCAGCAGCTCTGCCCCGGCAGGCAGGCGCAATTCTAGCCATGGCCGACTGCGCGTACTCAAGACCAATTCGCCCTGAACGCGGAGTAATCGTTCTTCGCTGATGACCGCCAAATATCGTGCTGCCGTCACCGCGCCGTCGGCCAGCGCCACCAAATCGTGACGCACCAAGCTCAAGGTCAAAGCCACGCTCGCGGCGCCCTGGAAGCCCGCGACCACGCCTTGCGTATGCAAACCAGCGGGCAAATCGCTCGGTGCGACGACTTCCAAACCACTGGCGGTCGCGGCGACTTCGACCGTGCCTTCACGCGCAACGGCACAGACATGAGTGACGCGGGTCGCATCCAAAATCGTCAGCGGCTCAATCGTCAGCGGCAACGGCGTGCCCGCGGTTAATGCCGGGACCTCGCGCTGATCCTCCACCGTTATGGTGAAAGCACCGGTCATTGGCGCTTGAAAGCGCAATTCCCAGGTGCTGCGACCATCGGCGCGACTGACCACCGCTTGTTCCGCCAGCGTCGTGCCTTTGAAAATAAATTTACCATCGAGTGCGGTTGGCGCGGTGATGCGCAAAGCGGATAACGCACTATAGCGCACTTCGCCACGCAGGGTTGCCAGTCGACGCAAATGACCTTCGGCAACCACAATGAGTTCTTCATGACGAATGCTGAGCTCACGCGCACGCGGGGCGATGGCCAACACCGTGCTCGCTTCATTGCCTAAAAAAGTAAAACCGAGCGGCAGATCTTCGTCTTCCTTTAATTCTTTCGCCAACAACGCCAGCGGACCATCGCGACGTAAAACCTCGACCTCGGTTCCGGTCAAGCCGGTTCGTGCGCTACTGGTCAACGACCAACTTGATGGCGTGGCGACCGCCAACGTTCCGCGTACTTGACGTGCATCCGCCAAACGTGCGACCGCAACCGTCGCGCCAGCGGCTTTCGCCTCGCGCGGAATCGATGGCGGCGCTTTGAAACGCACCACCACTTGACCCGCGCCAAGCAAGCGACCGCGCAGCGCCAAATCCAAACGTCGCAGCGCTCCGTTGACCGGGCCCAGGCGCGCGTCGTCCAGCGGCAAGCCACTGGTGTCGACCAATTCCCAGGCTGCGGGAACATCAAGCGCGAGCGCGAAAATACCGGCCTTTCGCACATCCAACTCCAACACCACCGCGATCACATCTTCATCCCGACCAAGGCGGACGAGCTGATGAACCCCGGCGCGTAGATCGCTCGCCAAGCGCGTCATCAGCAAACGCGATTCGGGCGGAGCCGCATAGAAACGATACGCCGCCACCGCCGCCGCGCCGGTGCGCGTGTCGCTCGGATCAATCTGACTGAGGCCCGCCGCCGTATCGACGGCCGCAACCAAACCTTCTGCCTGCACCAGCGCAATTCGTCCGGTGTTACGCGCTGCGCCGATGACCATCGGCCACGTCACCGTCAACGGACGACTGGCACCGGGAATCAACGCATCGATGGCGCGCTCCATGCGAACCTGCACCGCATACGCGCCCAACACCGGCTGATGCAAAGCGATGGTCAAGGTCTGCGCGCCATCAGCGGAGACGCTGCGTTCCCACGTGCGAACGTCGGCGCCCTCCACCGCCAACACCTGGGTATCGGCGGGAATCGCGAGCTTTATCGAATCGAGTGCGCGCCGCAAAATCGTCAGATCGAGCGCCAAATCATAGCGCAAACTACGTTCGCCGACGAACAGACGAATTTCTCCGTCACTCAAAATTAATGATTCGCCGGTAGCGACTTCGGCTGGTGGCTGCCAGCCAATTTGTACCTGCGCCGTACCGCCCAACACCGCGAGCAAGCGCGTTCCGCCGGTTGCGGGCGTGGTCGTCGCCGCCACGGCTGGAGTCAAACTGAGCGCCGCGTCCGGCTGCGGCACCAATAAATCCAGCCGACCCGCGCCCGCCGCTGGCAAAGCCAACGTCAACGAACGCCGACCCGCCGCATCGCCCGTCACCGGCGCCGCGACCGTCGCCGTAAACGTGTGTTTGCCTGTACCGTGCACATGCAAAATCAAGGTGGTCGCGGTGCGCTCCAACACCAAACCTTTGTCACCAGGAATAAATCCACTCATGCCCAACGTCGCCGGCAAGACCACCGAAGCCCACTCCGCACCAAGCCCCGTGACGGTGCCGGTCATGGTCAATTCCGCCAAATCACCACGCACCGTCCCCGTCAGCGTGTAATCACTAAACGTCGCACCCACCGGCGGTTTCTGCGGTTGATCCGGCTTCGGCCGCGACGCCTCCCACAACGCCATGAAGCGCTCATACGGCATGAACACCGCCTGCTTCGCCGGATCAATCACCGGCACTTTATCAAACGGCACAAACACCACCGGCGGCAATTCATCCACCGCCATAAGTGAAGAGCCAAGAAACAAAGCGAGCAAGAATAAGCGCATAAGTAAAAACTCCGTAGTCAGTTCAGCGAGCAGCAGAAAGGATGGGGGAAAAAGATGCGTAACGGATTGGTCACAAAGTTTGACGTCCGATGTCCGATGTCCGATGTCGAATGGCGCCCCGTAGGGGCAGCATGAAAATAGCCCGGCACTTCAGTGCCGGGAATTACGGCGTTGCGAGCAAAGTCCCGGGGGGACGGCGGAAATGTTCGACGGTTCAGCCGTCCCTC
>JANMYZ010000661.1:0-5677 GCA_031382605.1 Planctomycetota bacterium
TGCTGGCCATGCTTACGAATGGAAATGGTGAGGTCGCCGTTTTGCGGCGTGTAGCTGACCGCGTTGTCGAGCAGGTTGCTGATCACCATGTGGATGGGTTCTTTGGTGGCGTTGATCAGGGGTGCGTTGGCGCTGATATCCCAGTGCACGCGCAGTCCGCGTTCGTTGGCGCGCGTTTCAAGCTGCGACCAACAAACGCGGGCGATTTCTTCCGGGTCGGTTTCGCCAGTAAGCGAAGTTAGTTGGCCACCTTCTAGGCGCGCGAGAGTGAGCAAATTGACGATCATCGCCTGCATCGCATGGGTGATACGAAGGCAAGTGGTGAGGGTTTTCTCTTCAGTAGCTGACGGCTTGGCTGCCAGTGCCAATTCCAGCGTCATGCGCAGTCCAGCGACGGGTGTGCGGAGTTCATGCGCGATATTGGCGATGGTCGCTTTTTCACGCAGGAATGCCGCTTCCAAACGACTCAGTAAATCGTTGAGTCGTTGCGGAATAATCTGCATTTCACGCGGTACATCGATGGTGCTCAGTCGCGCGTGCAACTCATCAGGGCCTAATCCGCTGAGGTCGTGCGAGATCCGCGCCACGGGTATCAAAACTGTGCGTTGAAGCCATACCGCCATACCGATGCCAAGCGCGCTGGTGACGACCCATAAGGCCGCCAGTGCCAATGCGAGTCGTTCGAGATCGCTGGTCATAGGTGCCGCATCAATGCCGATGAGCATAGTGAGCGTTCCGCTTGTGGGAGTTATGGTTGGAGCGGCAGCGAGCCACGGCGGTAATAAAAATGGTTCAGTCGGTAAGCGTTCGACCATGACACGCACGGGTCGTCCGTCGCGAAGGTGGACCATGGCCATGCGTTCGCCTCTAACGCGTAAGGGCAAAAGTGCTGCCAAAGAATCATCGTCTGCTAATGACGCGGACCTGATGATTTCGCGTTGGTCTTCACCGATAATTTGGACAAAGAACGAGCTCGCTTTCAAACGCATTTCCGGCGGTGGAATGCCTGAATTTTGCTGAGGTTTTCGCTCATCCGTGCGATTATCGCTACGCCCATCGCCTCGCCGTTCTGGTGCGTTAAAACGATTTTCGTCAGCACGTTCATCACTTCGCCGTTCAGACGCACCAAGACGGTTGTTGATTACAGGAGGTTGCGGTTCACGCGGTCCAAAACGAGCGTTCAGCGAATGGGCGCGATCGCGCAGTGCATCGTTGAGACCACGTTCGAGGATCGCGCGCGTCGCCAGCCACACGGCCAAAGAACCAATCAAAACAATCAGCATAAGCGCGACGGAAGTGCCAAGAAAAATACGCAGACGCAAGCTGGGACCGAGCTGATGAACGAGAGCATTGCTCATGGGCCGAGGTCCTCTGCCGCTAACAGATAACCAAAACCACGACGCGTGTGCAAGAGCGAACGAGTGCCTTCAGGGCAGATTTTTCGACGTAGTCGCAGCACGGTTGCTTCCACCACGTTGGAGGAAGATTCGTCGGCGAAAGAATACAGATGTTCCCAGATCTCGCTGCGACCAACCACCTGTCCAGCTTTAAGAGCCAGTAATTCCAGTAACGCATATTCACGTGGGGTTAACGCTATCGTGTGTTTGGCGCGTTGAACCGTGCGCGCTGAAGTATCAATTTCTAGATCATCAATCATCAGCAGTGGATTGCGCGCACCGTATCGACGACGAATCAAAGCGCGCACGCGGGCCATCAGTTCGGCAAGAGCAAAGGGTTTGACCAAGTAATCATCAGCGCCGAGATCAAGGCCACGGACGCGATCAGCGATGTCGTCACGCGCGGTGAGCAGCAAGACCGGAGCAGATTTTCCAGCGGCACGCAGACTGCGAAGAATTTCCAGACCTTCGCAACCGGGCAACATCAGGTCGAGCAGAATAAGATCGTAGTCGTTGGTTTCAGCGAACCATTTCCCTTCGTTGCCGTCACCGGTGGCATCGACGGCAAAGCCTTCACGCTTAAGGCCTTCAACCAGGCCATCGCGAATCACTTGATAATCTTCGACGACTAAAACGCGCATAGAGTGAAATCCTCGCGGTACCTTCTCTGACCACCTGGGCTGTCAATGTGCATGACAAAAGAAGGTTGTGCGCGGTGACATTTATTTGTCAGGTGCGCGACGCTCTGCGCGAAAGTAAATGGGGTAGATCACCCGGAGATAAAAAAGAACCGGAGGCGTTTTGTGTGAGTTCATTTACCCAAAAGCCAAGGATATAAATCACGGCCAAGTCCCGCCAAGATCCGAAAAGGTAAAAAGTCTGAGGATTTGAGTTTCACAGGGCTACTAAGCGTGCGTGGCCTTACCCGGCGTCACCTAGCGGCACAAAACGCCAAGTCGTCAAAGATGACAAGGCGCTTTGGTGTAAAAGAACAAAGTTAAAACAGTGTGGTAGCGGTCTCCGGCAGTGCCATGCGACAGCCTGTTGTCTTTCAAAAAAAAGGCCTCATGCAGCGCAGTCATCGGTGCAGATGATGGTAAAGACGAGAGTCTAAAGCCCCAACTTAAAGCACCAAAAGCAAGGACGAGTCAGATGCTAAAAACAACCACAACGTCGCAGCACAGGCATCATTCTTTGCTCAATCAGGTGCAGGCGGCGAAGCCTTGGAGCGTGGCACTGCTCGTTGCGTGGACGCTGTCGGGGTCGTTGGGCGCGGCTGAACCACTCAAGCCAGCGGATGGCCCTCAGCCAACCGCCGGCAAAACCGCCACCACTTTTCTGCCACCCATCGTTGGGCTGGAAGAAGTCGGCCATGCCCAGGTCGACGTGCGCGGCGGTTTCTGGGGACCGCGATTAAAGACGCACCACGAAGTGACGATTCCGCACGGCTTAAATGCGTTGGAAAAGGGTGGGCACGTCACCAATTTTGACAAAGCGGCAGGCGTCTTTGATGGTCCATTACATGGCCACCACGCGTTTGATTCGGATTTGCATAAGGGGCTGGAAGGCGCCGTGCTGTCAGCGCAACATTTTGACGACAGCGCTTTGCGTCAGCGGATCGACAGCCTCATTGCGCGGGTTTTGGCGCCCCAGCAAAAAGACGGATTTCTGATATCGTATTGGATTGTGAATGGACTCGACAAGCGCTGGGAAAATTTACGCCTTGAACACCAAATGTATAATGCCGGTCATTTCTTTGAAATGGCGGTGGCGCAACATCAATTAACCGGCGAAACCAAGGTGCTGACTGCGGCACAGCGCATTGCCGATCACATCGACAGCGTCTTTGGCCCAAACAAGATTTACGATGTCGATGGTCACCAAGAAGTCGAACTCGCCCTGGTCAAATTGTATCGGGCCACGGGTGAGCGGCGTTACTTAGAGCTCTCGCGCTTCTTCCTGGAAGAACGCGGCTACGTTCACGGCACTGAACATCGTCGCTTTGATCCTGCTACCGTGGTTCCGCCGGCAAAAGTGGAAGGTCCACTGACCGCAGAACAAAAGCGTGAATTTTGGCATGACCGTTTAAAAATTCGCAACGGACGCATGCAGGATCACAAGCCCGTCGTTGAACAGTTCGAAGTCATCGGTCACGCCGTACGTGCGGGATATTTATATTCAGCGATGACCGACATGGTCCGTTTCATGGATGCACCGGGCTACGATAAGGCGCTGGATCATCTGTGGGAAGATATGGTAAGTCGCAAGATGTACGTGACCGGCACCATCGGCACCGGTCAATACGACGACGAAGGATTTGGCGATCCGTATCTGTTGCCAAACGATTCAGCGTACGGTGAAACGTGCGCGGCGATTGCGCTGATTTTATGGCAACAGCGGATGAACTTACTGAAAGGGCAGGCGAAGTACGCCGACGTGATGGAGCTGGCGTTGTACAACGGCATGCTTTCCGGCATCTCGCTGGCGGGTAATTCTTTCTTTTACCAAAACCCGCTGGAGAGCAAAAACGGAGGAAAGCGCAGCCCCTGGATTGGCATCGCTTGCTGCCCAACCAATATGATGCGCATTATTCCGCAGGTTGGCGGATTGGCCTACGCGCGCAGCAAAGGCCATGCGTACATCAATCTGTATATGGCCGGCCAAGCGCGCATTGCCATCGACGACCAAGTAGCGGTGACCCTGACGCAAGAGACCGAGTATCCGTGGAATGGCCGCGTGAAATTGACCGTCGCTCCGACGAAGACCGCTGACTTTACCGTGTGTATGCGCATCCCCGGCTGGTCGCAGGGACGCCCCGTGCCAAGCGATCTCTATCGCTTCTCGGACACCCAGCCGGCCTTGCCTATTACCCTCACGATCAATGGTGAAAAGGCGGATGCGACGCCCCAGGCAGATGGCTATGTTCACCTCAAGCGTAGCTGGAAAACCGGCGACGTGGTCGAATTGAACTTGCCAATGCCGATCCATCGCATCCACGCCCACGAAAAAGTTTTGGCCGACAAAGGCAAAGTCGCGTTAATGCGTGGCCCCATGATGTATTGCCTAGAGGGTGTCGATCACCCAGGAACGAAAATCGTCAAATTCGTTCTGCCAGCAGAAGCCGCCCTCACCGCCGAACACCGCGCCGATTTATTAGGCGGCGTAACGGTCCTCCAAGGCCAAGCGCTGGATGACCAAAAGAATCCCGTCCCACTAACCGCCATTCCGTATTACGCCTGGCAGAATCGCGGAAAGAGCCCGATGTACGTGTGGATCTCTGAAAAGCCGACGACTCCGTGAGTCGAGGATGGGCGTAAAAAGAGCGTAAAGAGAGCGTAAAGAGAGCGTAAAGAGAGGGGGCGGATAATTTACG
Organism: Planctomycetota bacterium; assembly: GCA_031382605.1. GTDB lineage: Bacteria > Planctomycetota > UBA11346 > UBA11346 > UBA11346 > BOG-1363. The sequence continues at coordinate 4,771 of JANMYZ010000661.1, forward strand.
CAGGAGGGATCGATCCGCATGTATTTCATCGCATAAATACATGCGTCCACGTGATTAAAAAAGAGCCGTGGGGTTATGAGCGGTACCTGGAAACGCCAAGCTTTAGCTTGGCTCGGGGCAGCCCCCTGGGACCGCCGGCTGCCAGCCGGCCTGGGGCAATCCAACAAACGCACAGCGAATCTCATCGTGACCGCCACCAAACTTATCCATGCTGCCGCTGACTGTTCGCAGGCGCTAACTGGCCTGCGGTTTTCGCTGCCCGTCACGCACGTGTACAATCCTTTAATTTATGCCTGCGATGTGCACGCGGCCTACTTGCGTTTGGCTGGCGTCGGCCCGAAGCGGGTGGTTTTTCTCGGCATGAATCCTGGTCCTTTCGGCATGACGCAAACGGGCGTGCCGTTTGGAGAAATCGCTGCCGTACGTGACTGGATGGGCTTGTCCGCGCGTGTCGCTCAGCCGCCGATCGTCCATCCCAAGCGTCCGATCACGGGTTTCGCGTGTCAGCGCAGCGAAGTCAGCGGGCGACGGTTATGGGGCTTGTTCGCGCAGCGTTACCTCACCGCGTCAGCTTTTTTTGCCGAGCACTTCGTGGCCAACTGGTGCCCCTTGGTGTTCATGGAAGAAAGCGGAAAAAATCGCACGCCAGATCAATTACCAGCGGCCGAGGCCGCGCCGGTGACCAAGGCCTGCGATCAGCATCTGCGCGTCGTGGTCCAGATCCTTAAGCCACAGTGGGTGGTTGGGGTTGGGCGATTTGCGCATCAAGCAGCGGAGCGGGCTTTGACGGGTCAAGCCATTCAATTGGCCACAATTCCGCATCCCAGCCCGGCAAATCCAGCGGCAAATAAGGATTGGGCAGGGGCGGCAACCACGGCGTTGATCGCCCAGGGCGTGTGGTCAGCGA
>JANMYZ010000701.1:0-2538 GCA_031382605.1 Planctomycetota bacterium
ATGCCATCGATGCCAGATTTTTTTTGCGGATCAGTTAAAAGCAGATCTGCATATGGATTGATTATACATTCCCAGCGGCCGCAGTCCTGAGCATAGCGTTGAATGCCAGCGAAAACCTGATGGTGATGCCCCAGTGGCCAATCCAGTCCAACCATAATCGCTACGCGTCGATTACGACTCATCGAAGGTTCCTGGCGTCGTCAACACGACGCGGTGAAGACGCGGTTAAAACGGACGTGCTTCTTGTATGTGCCATGTCCTAAAAAGACAATGACGTGTCCGCGAAGAAATCTTTCGGTAAGCGACATCAATTGTAGGGCGTTAGCGAGCCTGCTGATCGTCACGCTGATCGTGTTGAAAGAAGTCAAGTCCTGCGCGTCGTTGCAATGGATTTCACCAACATGTTCTTGAAGATACGGCCATTGGTATAAGAGTCGAATCACAACTAACCAAAGAAGAAACATCCAAATGAGTCATTGTTACGTGTCCGCAATGCGGCGTGTCATGAGTTATGCCCTGCTGTTCACCGTGCTGACCGTCGTTGGTTCTGCCGAAGAGGCGAAGGAGCCGAATGCTCCCGCGGATCCATTTCCTGGCATCACCGTTGATGTTAAAAATCATCAGGTTTCGATGGATGCAAAAGTATGTTTGCGCCGAGGCATTCTGGAATACCTCGTATGTAAGGCCCAAACTTTTGAGCATGAGTCGATCTTCTCAACCACGGTCATGGGGTCACATCTGCATGCTGCGCTGTTGCTCATCGGCAGCGAGCCAAGCGCTTTTGTCGGGGAAGAATGGACAGTTATGGTCAAGGAAAAGAAGCCAACCTGCTTGGCGTTGTCCGTTGAATATCACGTCGACGGTGCGTTGGTGCGCAAGCGAATGAGCGAATTCCTGGTGCATCGCGAGAGAAAAGATGGGATCGTTCCTGATCACTGGATGTTTACTGGGTCACTTTTTTACGAGAATGAGGGGAAATCATACTATTTCGCGGATACCTCCGGCGCCGTGGTTGGTTTGTCGCCCATCGGTGGGCCGGTGGTTCAATTCGGTGATACGCTGGGCATTCCTTATCAGGGTGAAAACCTGGGCACGGAAGCGAGAGGGGATGCCGTACCCGAAACGGGAACGAACGTGCGTATTGTTTTCTCTCTTTTGGGAGATGAAACGACATCCGCACTCCCCGAAGTAAAAGCTGCTCCAGCAGTTACAAAAGACAACGTCAGCGATTCGCCCAAATCATGAATCATATGAAGCGTCAGGCGGATCATGTTTTTTGCTGTGGCTCCAAAGAAAGGTCCGCATTTGGGAATGCCTGTGAAAAGCAGCGTAATCCTCATCTGAGTCTTAATAAATCGACGAGTCACACGTCGTCGCACATCACCGCCCTAAGAAAGATCACCCATGCTCGTTAGTATTTTTAATGATGTTATTGGCCCAGTCATGCGTGGGCCATCAAGTTCTCATTGTGCAGCGGCGCTGCGTATTGGTCGCTTGGCATTTGACCTGATGAATCATCAATTTGTAGATGTCTTGGTGGAATTTGACCGTAAGGGTTCGCTGCCGACAACGCACGATTCGCAAGGCTCGGACATGGGCTTATTTGGCGGTTTAATGGGCTGGGATGCAGCCGATGAGCGGTTGCCTGGTTCGATGGACACGCTGCAAAAAAGTGGTGTAAAAATTCGCATCGTCACCGTTGATGCCGGTGATCCCCATCCAAATACCTATCGCCTTACTCTTACTGATAAAACTTCCGCTCAGCATAATTTACGCGCGATCTCGACCGGTGGCGGCATGATGGAAGTTATTGATATCGATGGCTTCCCGGTATCCATCTACGGTGATTATTTTGAGACGCTATTGTGGCCGACGGGTGATGGGAAAGCGCTGCGCGAGGCTCTCGCGTTTCGCATCAACGCCGACGAAATCGTGCTGCATCAAACGGAAGGGCGCAGTCTGTTAGAAGTCAAGGCGCAGCAGTTTGTCAGTGATGAGATCATTGCTGAATTGCGCGGCGCGGGTTTGATTGGCGAGGTCCGACGGTTGGCCCCCGTGTTGCCGGTGATGTCGCAGCGCACGACGACGGTTCCGTTCACGACGTGTGCCGAAATGCTGCGTTATGACGCCGGTAAAAATACGCCGATCTGGAAACTGGCGGTGGCGTATGAGTCGGCACGAGGTGGCCTCGGCGAGCGTGCGATCATTGATAAAATGATTGAAATCGTTCGTATTTTACGCCGTTCAGTGGCTCAAGGTATTGCGGGAACGCAGTACGATGATCGTGTGCTTGGTCATCAGTCAGGAATGTTTCAGCGACGCATGCAAGAAGGCCGCCTGCTCAATGGCGGAAGCCTCAACCGCATCGTCTTGTACGTAACCGCGCTGATGGAAGTGAAGAGTTCCATGGGCGTTATTGTGGCTGCGCCGACCGCTGGTGCATGCGCTGCATTACCTGGCGCGGTGATTGCCATGGCCGAGGAAATGAATCTTGGCGAAGAAGAAATGGCCAAGGCCATGCTCGCGAGTGGCATCATT
>JANMYZ010000727.1:0-4724 GCA_031382605.1 Planctomycetota bacterium
TGGTCGGCGGTTCAGTGGTGAACGATATTCGCCGCGAGCGCTTTTCATTTCCGTTGTACCTGGTGAATCGCATTTCCCGTTTGTACGTGGTATTGATTCCAGCACTGATCCTCGGCTGGGCGTGTGATGTGATTGGCAGTACGTGGTTCAATTCCTCAGGGATTTACACGCAAGCATGGCCTCAACCATTGTGGGCTTTGCAATTCAATGTGGTTGAACGCATGACGTTCACGGTCGCCAGTGCCAACGTATTCAATCTGCAGACCATTGTTGAGCCGACCTTCGGCAGCAATGGACCGTTGTGGAGTTTGGCCAATGAGTTTTGGTATTATCTCCTTTTTCCGCTGTGCTTGGTTCCATGGGTGCGCGGAAGAGCGTGGTTTGTCCGCCTTTCGTGCTTATTTTTAGCAATCGTCGCGGGAGTATTGGTTTACCCAGAGATCCTGCTTTATGGTGTGGTGTGGGTCATGGGCGTAGCGATTCGCTTCATCCCTCGCCCGCTGATTCCGTGGTCGTCGGCCTCCGTTGTTCTGACCGTAGTGGCAATGCTGCTGTGCGTGCGATTGCCGCATTGGTATCCCGGCTCAGAGCTTATCGCAGATGGCATATTGGCAGTTTTTATCGCGAATTTATTGCTGACCTTGATGCATCATCCGCATCCCGCCAGCGCCTTGCCTGGTGGTCGAATACACTCCGCGATAGCCGATTTTTCATTTAGTTTGTATCTGCTGCATTTCCCCATGTTGGTATTGCTCTGCGCAATGAGCCAAGCGTGGTTGGGTATTGGCTTATCGATGCAGCCAAATAATTGGCTGCCGTTGATTTTTATGACGGTGGTGATCGTGATATTGTACGTCCATGCGTGGGCAATTTCGCTCGTCACGGAACGCTACACCTCACTCGTCCGTGAATTACTGACGCGTTGGTTTCGGGTAGATAATCCGCGTCTGGCTACCACGCCGATGGAACAATCCACACCGCCGACGTTACCTTAAGCTCACCTGCGTGATCAGCCCTCGGTGATCGCTTCCTGGAATAGTCCATACCTGGAGTGGAGAGAAACCGACGCCACGCCCGACGATATGATCGATGTCGATGCCAAGCGGACCGAGCCACGTTGGCCATGTTCCAGGGCTCATTCCAGGTGGTCTTTGTACGTGCGCGGCGGTGACGAATCGTCGCCATTGAGGCGCGCCAGAACTGAGATTAAAATCCCCAGCAATGATGACTGGTTCAGCGCTGGCTTGAACCAGTTGAGCGAGGCGATTGAGCTGACGATCCTGAATCGTTGCTCGGCTTGGTCGCTTGGGCGAAGCGAGATGGACGACAAACACGCGTAAAACGCCGCTCGGTGTGCGCACCAGAGCTTCCACCAGTGCGAAGTCTTCGAGATCGTGGATGTGTGACCAGATGATGGGATGGCGGCTAAGTAAGGCGCTGCCTAATAATTCGCGATCGTGATTCCAGACCGCGTGCGGCCAGTTGGCGGTCAACAGCGCTTCGTCATCTTTGAGGACTTCCTGCACGGCGAGCAAATCGACATCGAGGTGCAACAGCGTGTCGAGCGTCGTGCCGCGTTGTTTGTTAAAATCGAAAAGATTTCCCGTGGCAATTTTTAGTGAATCATGATGGGCGAGTGGCGTCCGCGAAGCGTACGACGCCAGCACCCACGGCCAGAATCCCACCATCATGGCGACGAGCAGAAATCCTGCGCGTCCGCGATGCCGACGAACGGCAATAATCGCTGGCAATAAAGCGAGTGAGGCTTGCCAAGATAGATGAAGACAGAGGCCGGCCATCCAGCTCCACGCGGCGAAGGGCGTGGCCAGGGCGATAGCGGCGAAAGGTAAGGCCGCCGCAAAAAGAAGGCGATGAAACGACAGATGAGTAACGTCGTTAGATGCGATGTTGCCCGCTGCGGACGTATCGCTGGACGCCGTCGAAAAATTCGTTTTCACAACGCGTTCAGTGTACTTGGCGAACGCGCTCAAGACCTTGTTCAAGAAACCAGCGGTAGGTCGCGGCTAAACCCGCTGCCAAAGACGTTTTTGCGCTCCAGCCCAGGGCCTTCAAACGCGAGACATCCTGAAGTTTACGCGGGGTGCCATCTGGTTTGGTTTTATCCCACACGATATCGCCACGATGGCCAACGGTGTGCTGGACCAGCGTTGCGAGTTCAGCGATCGAGAGGTCTTCGCCGCAGCCAATATTGATGAGGTCGCCAGGAACCGCACCGGCGTTTACTTCGCGCAGAACGAAGAGGCAGGCATCAGCAAGATCATCCACATGCAAAAATTCACGCTTAGGCGTGCCGCTGCCCCACAGGGTGACCGGCGTATTTCCCGCCAGCTTGGCTTCATGAAACTTCCGCAGCATGGCAGGTAAAACGTGTGACGACGTCAGATCAAAATTATCGCCGGGGCCGTATAAATTGGTTGGCATGCCGCTGATAAAATTGGTGCCGTATTGGCGATTACTATTTTCGACCAATTTGACCCCGGCAATTTTCGCGATGGCGTAGGGTTCGTTGGTTTGTTCCAGGGTTCCGGTTAACATGCACTCTTCGCGCATCGGTTGCGCTGCCAGCTTGGGATAAATGCAACTAGAACCGAGAAAGAGTAACTTGCGCACGCTATGACAACGTGCGGCTTCAATGACGTTGGCCGCCATCATCAGGTTTTGAAGAATAAAATCATAGCGGTAGGTGTCGTTGGCGACGATGCCGCCGACTTTAGCTGCCGCGAACAACACGTAAGCTGGTTTTTCAGCGGTGAAAAAATCCTCCACCGCTTGTTGGCGGCAGAGGTCGAGTTCACGGCGTGAGCGCAGCACCAGATTGTTAAATCCACCCGCACGCAGAGCACGGACTAAACCAGAGCCGACCAGTCCGTTGTGGCCGGCGATATAGATTTTATCAGAGGGATTCATGATGCGTGAGCGCTCTCGGCTAAGTCGGTTTTATATGTCCGGACGGATTTAATCACTCGTGCCGGTCGGCCACGGTGAAACCATGATCGCGTGCGAGCGCATCGCGTTTGGCATCGATCAGGTCTGCGACGACCATTTCCTTGGCGAGTTGCTGCACGGTGATCACCGGCTTCCAGCCAAGTTTCTTGCGTGCCTTGGTCGGATCGCCGAGCAGGGTTTCGACTTCGGTCGGACGGAAATAGCGCGCGTCGACGGCGACAATGGTTTTGCCCGTCTTGGCGTGAATGCCCTTGGTATTTTCGCCCTTGCCGGTCCAACGAATAGGAATGTCGGCGGCTTTGCAGGACAATTCGACAAAAGCTTTTACTGAAATCTGGCGGCCAGTGGCGATGACAAAGTCGTCAGGCTGTTTCTGCTGCAACATCAACCATTGCATCTCGACGTAATCTTTGGCGTGACCCCAATCGCGCAGCGCGTCCATGTTGCCTAAAAACAAGCAGTCTTGCAGACCAAGCGCGATGCGGGCGATGGCGCGAGTAATTTTGCGCGTCACGAAGGTTTCACCACGGCGCGGAGATTCGTGATTGAAGAGAATGCCGTTGCAGGCGTACATGCCGTAGGCTTCGCGATAATTCACCACGATCCAATACGCGTACAGTTTGGCGCAGGCGTAGGGTGAACGTGGGTAAAACGGCGTGGTTTCGCGCTGCGGAGTTTCTTGCACTAAGCCATATAATTCACTGGTGGAAGCTTGGTAAAAACGGGTCTTTTTGGTCAACCCAAGAATGCGGATGGCTTCCAAAAGCCGTAACGTGCCAATGCCATCGACGTCAGCGGTGTATTCAGGCTGGGCGAACGATACCGCCACGTGGCTCATAGCGCCCAGATTATAAATCTCATCCGGTTGGATCTTCTGCACGATGCTGATCAAGTTCGCAGAATCGGAAAGATCACCGTAGTGCAAATGTAACTGGCGACCTTTTTCGTGCGGATCTTGATAGAGATGATCAATGCGATCGGTGTTGAACGACGAAGCGCGGCGCTTGATGCCGTGGACTTCGTAGCCTTTCTCTAACAGCAATTCGGCGAGGTACGAACCGTCCTGGCCGGTGATACCGGTGATGAGGGCTTTTTTACGAACAGAGGTTTTGCTAACAGCGGTTTTAATGACCTTGGCCATGCGAGATCCTTTTGGGTGAGCGGGCGACACCCTAGAAGAGCAGCACGAACGGGCAAGATCTCAACAGCTGCCTGGAAAGGTAGAAGTCCTGATGACGAATCGGCCGGGAGGGTCGAGCGCCGGCTCGACCGCGCTTCACGGAAATCATCATCAATGATAAATCAAGGTTGGAGTGATCATCGACATCATCTGACATCATCTGACATCATGGTCGAGCTGGTGCTCGACCCTCCCGGCGGATCCACCCGGGGCTCGGCGTGTGCAAAATGTGTTCAAGACACAAGCCATGCGCTGGAGCTTGCTGCATTCCGGCAGGAGAGTCTTCGCCGCGTAATGCCGCCGCCAGTTCGGCGGGCGTACACGTGCCGTGCGCAACCGCGACCATGGCTCCGACTAAACTGCGGACTAAACGAAAGGTGAAACCACCGCCGCGCACATGGCAGATGAGGCGCGCTCCGTCATGCGACCACGTAACGCTGTCGATGCGACGTACCAGATCTCCATCTAAATGACGCGTTTCACCGCGTTTACTGAAGCCGCGCCAATCCCGTTCTCCGGCAATGCCCTCGGCGGCAGATTGCAGCGCATCGAGGGTCAAACGAAACGGCGTGCGCCA
>JANMYZ010000013.1:0-25877 GCA_031382605.1 Planctomycetota bacterium
ACTTATCGCTGTTGCACAAAGCCATTCGTTGCCCTGATCGTGTTAGCGCCTTGCAAACTATTATTGAGGCCCCACGCACCGCCGGGCATACGTACTGGGCGGCCGATACGAATGGCGTCGACGACATCGAATGCACGGCCACCACGCACGTTCACCGACAGGGAAAACAGCCGCTCACACGCACCAATCATTGCCAGGATGCACTGCACGCCCGCAGCGAAGGCGAGGCCGCAAGTTCCTCGTCTAAAGCACGCCTCGCTCGCGTCACCGCTTCTTTAGCCAGCGGCGGACAAAACGTCGAACGACTCCAACAGCTGTTCGCCGATCGCTCCGATGGTGTCGATTCCATCAATCGTTTTGCCGACGACCAACAAGGCACCAGCACCAACGCCTGCATTATCGCGATACCCGCGCGCCGAGAACTCCACGCTTGCCGTGGCTCCAGCGATCGTGGCCAATGGGTAAGCCTGCCATTCGGCTAACCGAGAGCGGACCGCATTGCGGGCAGGATTGTGTATTTTGCCGGGAGGGTCGAGCGCCTGCTCGACCGTGCATTTCAGAAATCCTTAGCAACGAGATTTTCTCGCGCTTGGAGCGATTATCGACGTCATGGTCGAGCTGGTGCTCGACCCTCCCGGCGGACGGATCCAATAAATGATGACCGTGGAGCCGGTAATAAAAGTGTAAAAAATGGATAAGCGTTTACTCAGCTTGTTGTTCTGTTTGTTGTTCCTCCTATTACACTTATCGATGCATCATGAAGGGCAGGGACAGCTCCCAGAAGAAAAGGCAAAAGAGTTATTGAAAACACTGGGCCTTAAGGACTGGAAGGAGTCAGAACTCATGACTTGACCCCAGCATAAATTGAGAACATTGGCTACAACAAAGACACATCATGGACAAGTCCGTCCTTTAGCTACGCAGAATAACGGGAACCGAATTCACCATGAAAAGCATTCAGTCCAATAACAACTTTGTTCCAGCGGACCTAAACATGTCTAAAAAGATTCCTCTCTTGTTATTATTTTCCATGATCGCCATCTCAGCCAACGGCTATGGGGAGGAAGGCAACGGGCCAATTCCGGTCATCGATACTCACATTCACCTCTATGACTTGGACAGACTCCCAGGTTTACCATGGCCAGAAAAAGACGACAATTTTTTATATAAATCTATGTTGAGTAACGACTACAATAAAGTCATTGCTGAAAACAATCTGGCCGGGGTTATCGTGGTTGAAGCCAGTCCTAGCGTGAGCGACAACGACTGGGTGCTTCATCATACTCAAAAATACCAAAACAAGTACCTCGGTCTGATCGGCGCGCTTGAATTTGACAAGAAAACCTTCAAGGACGATCTTGAGCGGCTATGTGTAAACGAAAGATTTCTCGGTCTTCGAATTGGCACTCAATCTCTCGATCAACCGCTCAATAAGGACTATCTGAAAGACCCGGTCGTCCTTAATAATCTTCAGCTCCTGAGCGACGCCGGGAAAGCGCTCGACGTTTTAATTTTCAAATTAAATTTGGACGATGTGATTTTCATGGCCAAAAAATACCCCAAGCTTAAAATCGTGATAAACCATCTTGGAAGTGTAAAAATTGATGGGAAAGACCCCGATGTTGAGTGGCAAAACAAGATGAAAGAGTCAGCGTCATATCCAAACGTGTACTGCAAAGTCTCTAGTGTCATGCAGCAATGCAGCGACAAGCCAGCATCGACAGATGCCAACTACTATAAAAATGTTTTAGAAAACGTCTTCTCGGTCTTTGGTGAAGACCGTATTATTTATGGCAGCAACTGGCCCTGCACCATCAGAGACGGGGATTTTTCTGGGCAACTTAAAGTCGTTCGCGACTTCTTCACGCCCAAAGGCCGCACAGTTCTTGAAAAGTTATTTTATAAAAACGCGCAAAAAGTCTATGGTTTTAAGATGAAATAAATCACGCGAATGTCCATTCGCTTGCTGCTGAACGAATAAAGTAGACCTTCGCTTTAGCGATAGACATCGACCAAATACATCTTTGCTACGGTCACGGATGGCGAGTCCGGCTTAGGCACATCGGCACATCCATAGCCGTAGCGGCCTTCATGAAGAGTGATGCCAGAACGAACGCCACGAGGAATGCAATTCGGCTTACGCTGCGAGCTCCCAAGAGAGCAATGCCGAAGAGCGTCGCATAAAAACCGACGTTCTTGGCCCAGAGCAAAAGCCAAGGGTGACGCTAGCGCACACGTGCTCAAACAAGTTTTTATCCAAGATAGCGAAACGCTAAGACGACAGCGGCGATGGCGACTGCCCAGGCGAGCCACAGCCACCAGGGAATCGGCTTGGTTGGCGGGGTTAGTGCCTGACTGATAGAGGCCTGACGGCTGGCGCTGATTTGGGCGGAGCGTTTTCTGGCTTCGCCAAGAATTTGTTCTGATAACTTGTTGTCGCGAAGCGGAATTTGGCTGGAGCCGCCAAGTTGGTCGCGGCGGTTACGCAAAGCGTCGATGAGAACGCGGGATTCGCGCCGTTCAGCGTCGTCTTTGGCTTCGCGGTCAACGACCGCATAGAGATCTTCGGGCGCACTCATGGTTGATAGTACGAGGTGGTACAGGCCTCGTTGTGTCTGGCAATCCGGGGAATGGTCAAAAAGCGAGAAAGAACATCGTTGCGGTCATATCTCAAAAATGACCTGGGCGTGTTATTTGGAGGTCGGCGCAGGGGCGCTCGATTTGCTCGGCAAGGCTTTGAGGGGTGCTTGGTCCGGGGCGGTCGCGTTGATGCTCGGTGGGCTTGCGGGCGTGGTGTTCAGCGTCGCGGTGGTTGGCACCGGCGTAGGGATGGCAGCGGTGGTTTTGGGTTTAGTAATAACCGTCACGGGGTCGCCGGCCAACCAAGCCTGGGCCACGCGCAGAAGATCTTTGCGCGTGGTGATGCTCAAACGCTCGGGCATGGTCACATCAAGAGCCAGGTCTTGGTTCAAGAGCAGATGAGCGGCATGTTGTCTGGCGACGTGGTCGAGGTTTTCTTGGTCGAGTGCCCAGCGTACGGAGCAACGGGCCTTGGCGGCGACCAACTCATCGTCCTGCAAGGCGCCGCGGTCAGCTTCGGGAAGCCATAATTGGGCGAAAAAACGCGCGATTTCGTCGCGCACTGACTGCTGTGCTTGGTCAAGTTGAGTTTCGTCACACGCACCCCAAACCATCCAAAGTCCTCGTTGATCATAAGCTTCACCGAGCGCTTGCAGCTGGGTGATGCCATGGCTGCCAATCAGAGAACGTTGCAGTCGGCTTTCGAGCAACGCGCTGAGCACCAACATGGGCGCTTCATCGCGCGCTCGATCGGCCAGCGCCGGTCCATGCCAGACCAGCGCCAAGCCCGCCACCGTGGCGTCGTGCGTGGTGGCGGTCAACGAAGGCAGAGCACGTTCGCCCCAGGGGCTTCCGGCAGGTTGCAGCTGGGTGCCGGTCGCCACATCCAAACGCGCGGTGATCAGCGCTTTGGCTTGCTCGATGACCGCGTCACGATCAAAACGTCCATAGATCGCGATCACGGTATTAGCACCCACCGCAAGCCGGCGGTAATGGGCAAGCACCACGCCGCGATCGAGATGTGCTAAGCCATTTTTGGCGCTGCGTGGGTCAATGGCAGCGTAATGTCCGGCGAGCGCGACGCTGCGGACCTCGGTCAAAAATCGGTGTTCCCAGCCCTCGCTTGTCAGATCAGCGGTCGTGCGCTGGCGTATTAATTCTAATTCATCCAGCGGCAACGCGGCTTTGCCAAGGTAATCGACCAGCAATCTAAATGCCTCTGGTACGTCGTTAGGAAAACAAGTGATGCCAAGGTCGAGTTGGTGCAGATCAGTAGAGGCGGTCAGTTGCATGCCGCGGTTCTGCAACAGCGCTTGGATATCGCTTGGTGAGCGCTTTTCGGTAGCTCGGCACATCAGCGGCGCAAGCAACGACGTTGCTCCACGTTGAAATTGATCTTCGACAGCGGCACCACCACCAAGCACCAGATGCACACGCGCCAACGGTTGTTCAAGCGATGGGCGCAGCAACAGGCGAACGCCGTGCGCAAGCGGAATAATTTCTGGCGCGACGACCGAAACCGGGGTTGGTGGTTTGCTGCTGTCGAGTGGTCGCGGAGCGCTGAGATCAAGCGGTCGCAGGACCACCGTGCAACGACCGCGATCACCGTCGCGACTGATGACATAACGCCGTAGGACGCGCATCACTTCAAGACCGTCAACGGCGGTTACGTTTTCGGTGAAACGTCGAATATAGGACGGATCGCCAGCGGCGAATTCCCACGCCAATAATTCATCGCACAATCCTTGCACGGTGCTTTGTCGTTGCGCGATTTGTCGCAAGGTAGTGGCTCGTGCGGCGGCAATGTGATTTTCATTGAGTGGCTTTTGACCGAGTGCATCAAGCCCTTTATAGAGGACTTGTTCGGCCTCTGCCCGGCGTTCGTTGGTGGTTGAAAATGACAGACGCAGATACCCAGGAATGATACTTGGCGCGACGTTTTCGACCACGACGTCTTGCGCCAAACCCTTGGATTCCAGCAAGGATTTGACGATTCCATTTTCACCACCCAGCCATGCGGCCAGCACCGCCAAGCCAGGTTGCGTTGCATGGTCGAGCGGTTCCGTTCGCCAAACCATGCTAATACGCGGCTGTTTCACCGTCGAACTGGTCAGCGATTGGTAACGTGGTGCGACCGGCGGCGGTTCGAGCGGAATAAGTTGCGCTGCATATCCACCAAGCGGATACGCAGCAAATGCGAGCTCTACTTGTTTGCGCGCGTCAACCGCCGCGACGTTGCCGCATACGACCACGACGGTGTTGGCGCTGCGATAGCGTGCGAGGTGATAGCCTTGTACGTGTTCTAAGGTTAATGCGTTACGCAGTGACGTCAGTCCGGCGATGGGCAAACGCGCGGGGTGTTGGCGAAAGAGCAAGGCTAAAAGCGCGGCTTGATCGATGGGCGGTTCGCTGAGCGCGACGGCGCTGCGTTCGCGTTCTAAATCTTCATTGGTGAATTCTGGTGTGGCCAAACGAGTGGCCAGCAAGGTCAACGCCGAAGCCAGATTCGCTGCCGTGGTCGTCAGCGCGAATTCACAGCGCGTCATCGTCGTGACGCTGGCACCAAGATCGCCCAAACGAGCAAAGGCGTCACGTGTTTTGCTTGCCGAGAGCGCACCTGCCCGACTCGACGCCACCAAGCGTTCGGTGAGCAGACTCAGGCCACTCCCAAGTCGTTCGTCTTCATTCAGCGGACTGGCGCGCACGGCAACGCGAATCGTGACTGCCTGCGTAGTGTGTTGTTCGGCAACGATGACGGTCAATCCGGACGGCAAAACCACCCGGTCAATACTTTCAGCAGCAAGCGATCCAACGATAAGAAATGGCAAGGCAATGACGGCGCGCAATACATCGAGCGCTGCCCGCATCGAGGTCGAAAGCGTTGATCTGTCTGGAAAAAAAGAACCGACCAAGAACGATAAGGCCATTTGTTTTCTCCCCTTGGCGTTCTTGGCTTTGACCACGTGTGGTCTTTCGGCGCGTAAAGATTTAACGACTCAATGCAAACCGACCAGCCGCAAGAGATCCAGGCCGATGACATAAAACATCAGCGAGCCGACCATCAGTAATCCGATCCACATGGCGATATTTCGCGCCCATGGCACCAATGGTTTGCCGGTCGCGGTTTCGATGGCGAGGAACACCAACTGGCCGCCGTCGGTAATCGGAATCGGCAGCAGATTGATCAGGAATAAGTTGAGTCCAATCAGCGCCACCAGCTCAAGGAATTTTCCAAAGCCAAGTTGCTCAACGCTGCCTTTGAGCGCACTGAAAATACCGATGGGACCAGACAGCGATTTATTGGGATCCAGTCCGCCGTCTTTGGTTGATTGGAAAAACTTGGGAATGAATTGCAGGGTCTTCACGATCATGGTGTAAGCCGCGCTATTGGCGATGCTGAAGGATTCGGTCCACGATTCGAGTTTGTACGTGGTTATCTGCATGTTTTTCAACAGCACCGCGACGCCGAGGTCGCGTGGTGTCGCCGTGACCGAACGAGAATCGCCAGCCCCGCGAATGACCTCAATGGCGACGGCGCGGTCGGCGATGGGAACCAGGCCGGTAATCCAGTCGCCGGGTTTCAAACCAGCGCTGAGCGAAGTCCAGCCGGCGTCACTTAATGTCCGTGGTGCGAGCGAACCTGCGATGCCATCGCGGGTGGTAAAGTTTATCACCGCGCCGTCGACCTTGACGATGCGTTTGCCGCCGAGTTCTTCCGCCAGACTCGGCGTTCCCTTGGCGCCAAAAAGCTGTTGTAAGCGCCATGGTTTTACCGTTTTGAGAATGGCCACGCTGTCGTCGACCGACAACGGAATCAGCACGCGTTCTCCGCCGGAAACGACCGCCATTTCGACGCCAGCCAAAGGCGACTTCGATTTCGCTGGGCTGACCTGAACGATGGCATCACCGGCTTTGATTCCGGCGACGGCTAATGGCGAAGGCTTGCCGTCAATCAGCGGTAAAATCGGCAGGTAGCCACTGACAGGGGCGGAAACCACGCCAATCATCATGCGGCCATGAAGGTCACGTCCGCTGAGAGAAACGTCTACTTCGCTGCCAGCACGCCAGACCCGCACGACCATCGGCCGAGCAGCATTGAGCGCTGCACGAGTAGCCCCGACAAAACCACTGGAACCGACCACCGGTTTGCCATCAACCGCGACCACGACATCCCCAGGACGCAGTCCGTTGAGATCCGCCCCGTCGACCAATCCGGCAACCATGGCGGGAAGTCCCAGCGCCATGGCTTGGTCGAAATTTTCGCCCGCGTACGGTAGCGTGACGGTGCGTTCACTGGAGTCGTTGCGCAATACGAGCGTGACGGTGGTGCCGACTAAGGGCTGCAACAAATTACGTAAATCCTGGCCGTTCGTGGTCGCAGGAACGGCTTGGCCATTGATCGCCAGGATGTTCTCGCCCATGCGTGGAGCATCGCTTGGCAGAACATCATTAAAGGCCGCTGTCGCTAAAACGGCAGTTCCTCCCATCGGCTTAATGCCAAGGGTCAAACGGCCACCTTGGTAATCCGGCGCTGCGGGAATCCCGGGGCCTTCAGCGGGCAAACGTAATTGCTGCACGACGCCCTGGGCATCTCGACGTTCAATCTCTAGAACGATGGGCTGCACACCGCTGGAAACGATACCCATGAAAAGATTATCGAATTCACGAATTTTATCGCCATTCAAGGCCAGAATGCGATCGCCCTGCCGCAGTCCAAGGCGAACAGCCGGACTCGGTTGAACATGACCACGTTCGTCGGTGACTTCGGCTTCGACTCCTCCGACGATCGGTTCGATGGTCGGTTTGCCGTACCACGCCAAACAAATCAAAATCAAATAACTGCTGATGAGGTTGAACAATACGCCGCCGAGTAGAATCAACGCCTGCCACCATGGCGATTTAGCCAAATAGCTGCGCGGATCGGTTTTCGTTTTTCCGGTTTCGTCACTCGGCAGATCTTCTTGGCCAAGCATTTTCACGTACCCGCCCAGTGGCAGCAACGACAGCGCGTATTCCGTTTCACCAATTTGTTTGCGAATAATCACCGGCCCGAAACCAATCGAGAAACGCTCGACGCGCACCCCAGCCCACTTGGCGAATAAGAAATGGCCAAGCTCGTGAATGAAGATGACGAAGCCGAAGCCGCCAGCGGCTAACAAACAAAACCACACCGTGCTCAGAATATCCATACCTGCTCCTTGGGGCTCGCCGACGCGAGGGCGCAGAGCGTTGGGGGTGAACGGCAGCAGTCCAGGTCTGATGTGTTTATGTCCGACGTCCTTCTCATGTCCGATGTCCGATGTCCGATGTCCGATGCCTTGTGGGCTGGGGTCGACAGTGGACTGGATGTCGCTCAGAGATCGGCCAACGCGGGCAGTCCAAGGGATGTTCGATGTCCGATGGGTCCAGATCGACATCGGACATCGGACATCGGACATTGGACATCGAGGGGCGCGCTTTGCGCCCCCGGCGTCGGCCATAGCATCCGCGCCCCACTGCGAGGTTTTCATGCTCAGCACCGCCGGTATCACGATGAATTTCGGACAGAAAGTGCTGTTCGAAAACGTCAGTTTGAAGTTTACTCCTGGCAACAGTTACGGCCTAATTGGCGCGAACGGCACGGGTAAATCGACGTTCTTGAAGATCTTGACGGGCGAGCTGGAACCGGCGACGGGTCAGGTGGTCCTGGAACACGGCAAGCGCATGGGCTGGCTGAAGCAGGACATCACCGGGCATGAGGACACCCGCGTGCTCGACGTGGTGCTCCAAGGCCATCCGGTGATTTGGAAACTTCAGGCCGAGATGGAAGCCCTGACCAACAAGGCGGACTTCACCAATGCAGACGGCGATCGCCTGGGCGAATTGCAGGAGCAATACCTGAATCTGGACGGCTACTCGCAAGAGACCCTGGCAGCGGAAGTGCTGACGGACTTGGGCGTGCCGCCGGAAGTGCATAACAAGCAGATGAAAGACATCGACACCGCGCAGAAAGTTCGCGTGTTGTTGGCGCAAGCGGTGTTCTCTAAGCCCGACGTGCTGCTGCTCGACGAACCGACCAATAACCTCGACATCCCGGCGATGGTGTGGTTAGAAAAATTTCTCGCCGACTGTGAAGGCGTCATCATCGTGGTCAGTCACGATCGTCACTTCCTCAATCGCGTCTGCACCCACACCTGCGACGTCGACTACAAGACTATCCGCATTTTCGGCGGCAGTTACGACGTGTACCAAGCGCAAGAACAGCTCGCTCGTGCTCAGCGCAGCAAAGAAGTTGGCCGCGTTGAACGCCAAGTCGAGAAGCTCAAGTTGTTCGTCGAGCGCTTCAAATCCAACGCCGCACGCAGCAAACAAGCGACCAGTCGTGAAAAACAAATCGCCGCTTTATCCGGCCAGCGGGTGATGCCGTCGTCGCGGGTTTCGCCACGGCTGTTTTTCAAAATGTCTAAAGCCAGCGGTCAAAACGTCATCGAAACCGAGAACGCGTCTTTCGGATATCCTGGCGCCGATTCTCTGATCACGTCTCTTACGGTCCGCGTTGACCGAGGTGATCGTCTGGCCGTCGTCGGCCGCAACGGCATTGGAAAAACCACGCTGATACGCCTGTTGCTTGGTGAATTAGCTCCCACCAAAGGCAAGGTCACCTGGGGCGGAACCACCACCCGCGCCTATTTCCCACAAGAAGGCACCGGACTCTTTCCTGACAAAGAAGCCAGCATCATGGACTGGATCAAGGGGCACACCGACAACCAAGACATCAATAATATGCGCTCCATGCTGGGTCGCATGTTGTTCAGCGGCGACGACGTCAAGAAACACGTCGGCATCTTATCCGGTGGTGAAAAAGTCCGCTGCCTGCTATCGATGGTCATGCTGCAAGAAGCCAACGTCTTGGTACTCGACGAACCCACCAGCCACTTAGACATGGAATCGATCGAAGCCCTGCAAGAAGCTCTCGAAGAATACCAAGGCACCTTAGTCGTCGTCAGTCACGACCGCGAATTCATCGACAGCGTCGCCACCCGCGTCATCGTCATGGAAGACACTGACAGCGGCAAACCCAAGCTCACGGATTGGAAGGGCAATTATCGCGACTTCCGCCTGACGAAAGAAATGGAGTAAGGTCTTTTTACTGCGTCGTCAGTGAAGTCGTGGACCGATCAGCGTTTATTTGACGTGCGTCTTTGTCGAGGAAGACAGCGCTTTTCATGCGCTTTCCACGGTTATTTATTCCGCTTTGACGAACGTTGAGAACGGCCACGTTTAGCGGAATAGCCCTCTGCGGTTTCATGCAGGCGAAAGCCGATCCGTCCGGCGTTGGTGTCTGCGCCGTCGTCAAGCAATCGGCGTAAGGTTTCGAACACCACGCGAAAATTTTTCTCGGTGGTGGTGCCTTGCTCTCGAAGATCAAGCTCCAGCGAATCCAGTCGCGCGATGACATCGCTGCGTTCGGCAAGGGTGCGGCGCATGCGGACGAAGGCGCGCATGATGGCGAGATTCACCGCGACGGCACGCGGGCTGTTGAGCACGCCAGATAACATCGCGACGCCTTCTTGGGTGAAAGCCCACGGCAGGTGACGACGACCACCGCGACTGACGGGGTCGTTTGAGGTCACAGATTGTGACCTCAAAGCGGTGAGCTCTTTGGTGGTCAGGCGAAAACGAAAATCGGTGGGGAAACGTTTGGCGTTGCGTTTGACCGCTTGATTGAAGGCCTTCGTCGAAACGCCGTAGAGCGCAGCCAGGTCTGCGTCGAGCAACACGCGTAGCCCGCGCAGGACAAGGATTCGGTCATCAAGCAACGAGGATGGTGAACGTGTCATGGCGGCGATCGTGACGCCGGGATGGCGTCCGGCAATTGCTCAAGCGGTGGGCTGTTAGTGACTGTTGGTGGCTGTTGTTCGCTGTTGTTCGCTGTTGTTAAAAACAATGGCCGTGTGGAAAAACTTTTTCCTCCTCTTACCTCAACGTCTCTCCGCCTCTTGTTCGCTTTTCCCTCGTTGAGGGGTCCAGGGTCAGAGAAAAGGACCCTTCGCCCCGTCTTGCCATCCGTGGAGCGACCCTAGCATCCGCGCCCCATGTCGGTCTTGACCAAGCTTCTGTCATTCAGCGTCGCTCGCGGCCTTGCGGCTTTGTTGGCGGTGGTGTTGTCAGCGGTTGGTGGCGGTCGTTTGGCCATAGATCGGCTGACTCCGGAACGGGCGGACGACAAGCGTTCGTCGGTCGTTTGCCCGCTGGTTGCGGCGCAAGCGTGTGGCCAAGCGCGGTCGCAGACGGGCCATGGTCGTTCGTTTGCGATTGGCCGTTGGGCTACCGTGGCGGTGGTCGCGCTGAGCGTGACTGCGGCAGATCATTTGTCGGCACCGAGCTTGTTGATCGGCTCGGCTGGCGGACCACGCGCGCCGTAATGGCGTGAAATAGCGACGGCCCGCATATAAGCCGTTGTTTGTTGTTCTTCGCAATCGGCATTCATTACCCCTCCATTTAAACCGCCTTAATCAATGACCTGCGGCATCGCCGTTGGTTCACCACAGAAAGCATCCATGTCTCGCATCATTCAACTTTTGTCTTTGCTCATGATCGCCACCGCTGCCATGGCAGCCACAACGAAAGATGGAGGCCCGGAACTGGCCTCGACGCCAGCGACGGTGCCGGGCGTTCCTGGGGGCGCTCCAGCTGCCGCTCCCGGCGGTGATTCCATGATTTTCATCATGATCGGCGGCATGATTTTATTCATGTGGTTGTTGGTCATTCGCCCACAGAAGAAGGAAGAAAAGCGGCGCAAGGCGTTGATCGATTCGATGAAGCCAGGGCATCAAGTGGTGACCATTGGCGGCGTGCATGGCGAAGTCGTGACGGTGGGCGAACTCACCGTCGAATTGAATGTCACCAAGGGCGACAAGCCATTAGTGATGACGTTCAATCGCGGTGCCATCGCTACTAATGTCACGCTGATCGCAGCAGACGCCAAGCCGGCTAAGTAAGCTTCGCGCGCCAGCTTTGTTCTGCGCGCTCGCATCACCTTTTAATCAACGGAAAAAACCATGCTCCGACGCTTGATTGTCTTCTCGACCGTGATGGTCGTCGCCCTCATCCTGATGTTCATCCAGAACAATGTTCTGGTGGGGGAACAGGAATTACAGCTGTTGATGCAGAAGCAGCCAGCGCCAGCGCCGTCTGCGACAGCGCCCGCCACGACCGATGCGACCTACAAGATCACCTTTGCCGATCTCGGTGGCAATTTGGTGTTAGCGAGCGCGCACGAACAACAGGCCATCGTCAAGCGCCTCGCAGGCAATGAGCGTTTGGCAAAGATTCCGGTGAAGTCCGTGAGCGATTTGACGGCCGACCGTGCGATCGAAATAACCGTGGGACCAGAAGTGCAGGAAGTCGACTTGAAGCGGCGTCTGCAAGGCCTGCCATTTAAACGTTCGAACGAAGCCAAGGGCATGTTGCATGTCAGTCCTGGTATTGATTTGCGCGGTGGCGTGGAATTCATCTGTCAGTTGCGTAGCGACAGCGGTGAAAAAGTCGCGGCAGACGACGAAGTCATGAGCGTGCTGCGTGGCCGTTTGGATGAACGTGGGTTGACCGAGCCGTTGGTGACCAGGCTGTCAAATAATGATGTGCAGGTGGTCATTCCTGGCGGTTCGCGCGCCGACGCTGCGCGCACGCGCAAGGTATTGGAAGATACGGGTCGGTTAGAGTTTCGCGAAGTCCTGGAAGATTTTCCCTTCGTTCAACTCGGCACTCCAGACGCAAAAGTGGTCGCGCTAGCGACCGGTGGCTACACGTTTGCTCCCAATGTTTACCACAACCGTGGTGACATCGTAGCGCCCAAACGAGTTGAGCCTGGCTTTACGCCGACGGAATTTTTGCGTTTGGGCAAAGCGGAATTGACCGGCAAAGACGTCAAGGAAGCGCACCAGACATTGAATCAGGGCGAACAGGCAGTGTCGATTACGTTCACCGCTCCTGGTGCGACGCGAAACGAACAGTTTACCACTCGCCTGCATCAAACGGGGTCCTTTGGCAATAATTCAGGAACGGGTCGCCTGGGCATCCTTTTCGACGGCGTCGTCCAAAGCGATCCTCGGGTTATCAATCCAAGTCATGAGCAATGTTCCATCACCGGACAGTTCACCCAGGATGAAATCGATCGCCTGCGCACATCGCTTCGTGCGGGTTCGTTGACCGTGGTTCCCGAAGTTATCAGCGAGCGTTTTGTCGGCGCAACGTTGGGCGCGGAAACCGTTCAGCACGCCATGATCGCTATGATCGCGTCGTTCTTTGCCATCGTGCTGTTTATGGCGGTGTATTACCGTCGTTTAGGCCATGTCGCGAACCTGTGTTTGGCCGTGACGGCGATTCTAATTTTTGCCACGCTGTCGATTTTTTCCGCGACCATAACGCTGCCTGGCCTGGCGGGCTTGGTGTTGTCGATCGGTATGGCGGTCGACACCAACATTCTGGTGTTCGAACGCATACGCGAAGAACTGCGCGAGCAAAAAGGTCTGCCGTATGCGATTGACCGTGGTTACGACCGCGCGTTCTTGACCATTCTTGACGCACATTTGACCACCTTCATCACCGCGCTGATTCTGTACTACATCGGCTCAGGTCCGGTGAAGGGTTTCGGTTTGACCCTGATGATCGGCATCGCGATCAACATGTTCAGCGGTATTTATGTTGGCCGCATGCTGACGGAATGGCTCTGCCGTGGTCGTGAAACGGTGACGATGGCAGCATGGATTCCGCCGTTGGCCTTGCCGTACGTCGAATGGCGCCGTGGCGCGTACGTGTTTTCATTTGTGACTGGCTTGCTTGGTGCTGCTTATTTCGCCTTCGGACATTTGACCGTGCCCAACGGTAGCTTCCAACGCAATTTCGACATCGACTTCACCGGTGGAAACATGGTGCAAGTGGTGTTCAAAGAGCCGCAATCGCTGAGCGCGGTTGAGACGTCGGTGAAGGCCGCGATCCAGGAAGCCGCAGCCAAAAGCAAAGAGCAGACCTTGCTCGATGATGTGCGCATGCAGGCCTATATTCCCGTTGGCGCAGCTTCCAACAACAGCAGTCGTCAGTGGGTGTTCCGTGGCCGTGACGAAACCGCTGGCGGCTTTGAGGTCGAGCGTTCGGTGCTGGAAGAAGAGCGTTCGGCGTTGATGCGCAAAGCTCAGGATTTGCGCAATGCGACTCCGCCCAATGAAGTTGAGGCCCGCAAACTTGATAAAGAGAGTGAAGCCAAAAGTAATGACATTACCGGCGTGCGAGAAAAGCTCAGTGGACGCGTCGCTGAATTCCAGCGTCAAATTGGCGCTGCGTTTCCAGGAGCGATTGCACCAGAAGGTGATGAAATCAATGCCGCGACGATGACTGGCGAACGTTTGTCTTTGACGATTGCCACGTTGGAATCGCCCACGGTGGAACAGACCAGTCGTCTTGCCGCATCATTGGCAAAGCGCGAAGAGCTCAAAGACGTCACCGCAAGGCCAGCGGCGGCTCCCGTCACGGGCGTCGTGGTCGAAGTCTCTTGGCGAAAAGCGCCCGGCGGTTTGGCGAAGTTCTCGGTCGAAGATCCAGCGCTGACCAAGCTGGCGACATTGTTGGGCAAAGGCGTGATGGATGACCAGCTTCGTGGCCAGACCCAAGCAGCGTTCGACGTGTTCAACGTCCTCACGCAACAGGCGGCCAAAGAACGTCTGACCGTCGCACAGCCGTTCCCGGCCAGTCAGCATTTTTCTGGTCAAGTGGCCGAACAGATGAAATGGCGCGCTTTAATCGCCATTTTGCTGAGCTTGGTGGCGATCATGGCCTATGTCGCAGCGCGCTTCGAATTCCGCTTCGGCATTGGTTCGGTCATTGCGCTCTTCCACGACGTGGTTTTGACGGTCGGCATTCTGGCCTTCTTCGGAGTGCGTATTGATCTGAATATCATCGCTGCGCTGCTCACCATCATCGGGTTCTCGATCAACGATACGATCGTGACCTACGACCGTGTACGTGAAAATATACCGCGTATGGTCGGTAAAACGTTGGCGCAGGTGATCAACGTGTCGATTGCTCAAACCATGTCGCGAACGGTGCTGACCACCGGAACGGTGTTGGCGACGGTGATCGTGTTGCTGATCTTTGGTGGCGAAGCGCTGCACGGCTTCTCGCTCACCTTGCTGATTGGCTTTACCCTGGGCACGTATTCGTCGATCTTCGTTGCCGCTCCGCTGCTGCTGACTTTTCAGAAGGAACAGCCCGTGGTGCCTACCGACGTCATCTTGAGCGAAGACGGCCAGCCATTACCGCCAACGGCGTGAGCCAAACGGCGCACACGGAATCCGCACTAACCGACGTTGGTGAGGGTTCCGTGTCCGTGGTTGGCGATCCGCTTGTCTTGCGCGGAGCGATTCGCATAGTCCCGCCCCATCTGCGGATCGGCACGACGCCGGCTCCGCGCCAGATCCACACTTTGGAGTACGTTGTTTGATTGGTCGTCGCCGCAGCCGAATCCCTTTGCCTCTTCCTGAAAACAACAACCGGGCACGGGTAAACGATAAAATTCGTGTCCCTTCCGTTCGTCTGATCGACGAAACGGGCCAGCAGCTTGGGGTCGTCCAGATCCAAGAAGCGCTGAGCAAAGCACAGGCGGTCGGCCTCGATTTGGTGGAAGTGTCGCCCGACGCGAAACCACCGGTGTGCCGCATTCAGGATTACAGCAAGTTCCTCTTCGAACAGCAGAAGAAGGATCGCCAGGCGAAGGCCAACGCGCATAAATCGGAAACCAAGGAAGTGCGTTTGCGCCCTGGCACCGGTCAAGGCGACATCGACATCAAAGCCAAGCACGCCCGCGAGTTCCTTGCCGAAGGCCACAAGGTTTCGATCCTGCTCCAATTTCGCGGACGCGAAATGAGCCATCGCGAACTCGGCATCGAAATGATTCGCAAATTCGCCGCTCAACTCGCCGACATTGCCAAGCTCGAACAAGAGCCACGGCAAGAAGGCAAGCGCATGTTCGCGCTGATTACGGCGATTAAGCACTAAAACGACTTGCCGTGCGCTACGCGTTGCCGTTTATTCTGGTTTTATTTATACAGATAAACGGCTTCGCCGAAGTCAGCATCGAATTCAATGACACGCGCCTCGAAATGGCATTTGATTCCATTTCGAGACAGGCAGCTCTGACGATGGTTGTTACGGACGCTAAGGGCGCGAAAGTCGCATTTGAGGACAAGCGCATTTCATTTAAATACGACGGTGACTCTTGGGAGAACGCCGTTCTAGGGCTGATCAAAAAATGTGAGTACGTCGTTCTGGAAAAGGACGAGAGCAAGAAAACCTGGAAAATTGGCAAGCAAAAGCCTTAGAAACGGTTTTGACATACAGGATTGAACAAGAGAGCGCAGAGGCGTATAGAAGAGGAAGGTTTAGATTCGACGGTAAATCGTGGCCTTTCCCCTTCGCCTACGATCTTATGATTGTTCTGCGCCTCTGCGCCCTCCCGTTAAAATTGCCTTGAAGCGTTGAAGCGCAGCGCCATGCGTTTCCCGGCCGATTTCATGTTTCCACTCACGGACGCTAAGCGCGAAGTTTTGAGGTCGTAAATTGCGACCTCAAAGGGCCGTCACGATCACTTACGTCTAAAAACAGAAAACCCCGGATTTCTCCGGGGTTTTCGTGGCTACTTGGCCGTACGCTGATCTTAGCAGTCGTAAGTAAGATAGAACTCGTAAGGATTCGGACGCAGCTTGAGCGGTTCTACTTCGTTTTCGCGCTTATAGCTGACGTACGCCTCGATCATGTCTTCGGTGAAGACGTCGCCGGCGGTCAGCCAGGCTTTGTCTTCTTGCATGGTATCGAGGGCCTCTTCGAGGCTCTTGCAGGTGCCTGGGATCTGGGCCAGCTCTTCTGGTGGCAGATCGTAGATGTTCTTGTCCATCGGCTTGCCTGGATCGATCTGATTCTTGATGCCGTCGATGGCCGCCATGAGCATGGCAGCGGTCACCAAGTACGGGCTGCCCGAAGCGTCAGGGCAACGGAATTCGAAACGACGAGCGTTGTCGCCTTGAACGTGTGGAATGCGAATCGAGGCCGAACGATTGTTGGCCGAGTAGGCGAGATTCACCGGGGCTTCGTAGCCTGGAACCAAGCGGCGGTAACTGTTGGCGCTGGGGTTGGTGAACGCTTGGATCGACTTGCCGTGCTTCAGGATGCCGCCGATCGCCCAGATGGCGTTCTGCGACAGCTTGGTGTAGACGTTACCGGCGAAGGTGTTTTTGCCACCCTTCCAGATCGACATGTGATTGTGCATGCCGCTGCCGTTGTCGAAGAACATCGGCTTGGGCATAAACGTTGCCGTTTTGCCGTGCTGATACGAGGTGTTCTTAACCGCGTATTTGTACATGTGAACAAAATCGCCAGCGGTGACGGCGGAGCCGTACTTGATGCCGATTTCGCACTGTCCTGGACTGGCGACTTCATGGTGATGAAGATCAACTTCCATGCCCATGGTCTGCATGTTGGTGGTGATTTCACTACGCAGATCCATCAGCTGATCAGCCGGAGTAGCGGGGAAGTAGCCCTGCTTCTGGCGGATCTTGTGGCCTTGGTTGATGCCATCATCAACGCCCATGTTCCATGGCGCTTCGCTGGAATCGATGTGATAGAACGACGCTTGTGGCGAGCTGGAGTAACGAATCGAATCGAAGATAAAGAATTCAGGCTCTGGTCCGAAATAGGCCATGTCGCCGATGCCGGTGCTCTTCAAATAGGCGAGCGCTTTGGTGGCGATACCGCGTGCATCGCGGGTGTAACGCTGACCGGTGCGTGGATCATAAACATCGCCGAAGAAACAAATGGTTGGCTGTTCACGGAACGGATCGACGAACACCGTCGCAGGATCCGGCTTGATCAGCATGTCTGATTTTTCAATGCCCTGCCAGCCACGGATCGAACTGCCGTCGAAAGGAAGGCCGTCTTCAAACAGTTCTTTCGTCAGGCGATGACCAGTGATGGTGAAGTGCTGGAGCGTGCCGAACAGATCACCGAACATAATGTCGATGTATTTGGCGCCGTGATCCTTGGCGAGTTGCAGGGCTTTTTCGATGCTCATGGAAATGCTCCTAGGCGGGATAATCCGCAGGCTTTTGGCGCGGGGGGTGCAAACGGGTCGGCAGGCTAGCTCCCTCACCCGATGGGGCAAGGACGCTGAATCGGTGTGTGAGAAACTGGATGATTTTTGCGCGTTGGTGACGACACCGTACCCCTGCTGGCCAACGGCCAACAAGGGTACGGGCCGTGATTAGATCGCTTCAGGGCCGCGTTCGCCGGTGCGAATGCGAATACAATCTTGTAGCGGCATGATGAAGATTTTGCCGTCGCCGACTTTACCTTCTTCACCGGTACGACCGGCCTTAATGATGGCTTGAACGGTCGGTTCGACGAACTCGTCGTTGACCGCAATCTGCAATTTGACCTTACGCAGCAAATTGACGGTGTATTCGTGACCGCGATAGATCTCGGTATGGCCTTTTTGACGGCCAAAGCCTTGGACATCGCTGATGGTCAGGCGCACGACTTCGACTTCGTTAAGCGCTTCTTTGACGGCTTCCAACTTGGATGGCTGGATAATAGCCTCGATCATTTTCATGAATGGTTCCTTGGATGAGAGTGTTTGGATGGGTTGTAGGTGGCCGGGATGCTAGATTGGTGTCCGGGCGGGGCCAGTCCCTGCCCGGATTCGGTCGGCGGGTTAGTTATTGTACGCTTCCTCGCCGTGTTGCGTCAGATCAAGGCCTTCGTCTTCCTGATCAGCGGTGACGCGCAGGCCAATGGTGTACTTGATAGTAAGCAAGATCACCAGCGAGGCGACAGCGCTGAAGAGCACGGTGATGACGACCGCCAGAATTTGATTCATCAGTGGGCTGGCCTCACCGGCGATGATTTCAGCGTAGTAGTAGCTACCGCCTGGGAACATCGTTAGCGCCGGGACAGCCGCATTGATATCAATATTCAGGAACAGGCCGGTGGCGATGGCGCCCCAGATGCCGCCGATGCCGTGCACGCCAAAGGCGTCGAGCGCATCATCGTAGCCAAGTGCTTTCTTTAAGTAGCTCACCGAGGCGAAGCAAAGTGCGCCAGCGATGCCGCCGATGATCAATGCACTGCCTGGGGTAACAAAGCCACACGCCGGAGTGATCGCCACCAGACCAGCGACAGCCCCAGAGATGGCACCAAGCACGGTCGGCTTGCCACGGATGATCCACTCAGCCAACGGCCACGTAATGGCAGCGGCAGCCGCCGCGATTTGGGTGTTGGCAAAAGCGAGGACGGCCAAGCCACCAGCGCCGAGCGCGGAACCACCGTTGAAACCAAACCAGCCAACCCACAGCAAACAGGCGCCAATAAAACTCAGCACAATAGAATGCGGCGCGAATTGACGTTCGGGGAAACCCTTGCGCTTGCCCAGGACGATAGCGCACACCAAAGCCGCGACGCCAGAAGAAATATGCACGACGGTGCCACCGGCGAAATCGAAAGCCGGAATCTTCGCGTTCGCATTCCACCAGTTAAAGAAGCCGTCGACGCCCCAAACCATGTGTGCCATCGGGCAATAGACGATGACCAACCACAGCGTGGAAAACATCACCATGGCAGAAAATTTCATCCGTTCTGCGAAAGCACCGGTGATCAGCGCTGGGGTAATAATGGCGAACATCATCTGGAAGAGCGCAAAAATACCGAAGCTAATGGTCGGGGCATAGTCGTAGCTAATCGGATAACGGTTGCCGTCAGCAAACAGCGCTGAATCCCAAACCACTCCGGCAAGAAAGGAATATTTCGTTGGATCGCCGAAAAACGCGCTGCCAGGAGCAAACGCGAGCGAGAAGCCGAAGATGGTCCACAGAACGGTAACGATGCCCATCAAAGCAAAGCTCTGCATCAGCGTGCCGAGGACGTTTTTCCGGCGCACCAGACCGCCATAAAAAAGCGCCAAACCAGGGCCCGTCATCAGCAGCACTAATGCCGAACTGATGAGCATCCAAGCGTTGTCGCCAGTATTCACTCCCTTGTCTAAAGTGCCTGCTAAAGCATTGCCGTCCTTATCTTTCTTTTGCGCATAGGTGCCGAACCAATCGCCCGAAGCCGTGATTTTGGCTTCAATCGTTGGGTCTTTCAGTTTGGCTCTTTCGATCAACTCAGCCATCGCCTTTTCGTCTGGCGTCGGCTCCGCTTTGGTTTCCACCGCAGCAGGTGCCGTGACCACCGGCGCTGTCACCGTAGTGGGTGTAGGATCCTCGGCCCAAAGGGCAGAGCCGCAGCTGAAGGACAGCGCAGTAAGGAGAGTAAGAAGGTGACGCTTCATAGCGAAAAATCCTTTGAGGGGAGTTGCGGCGCGTTGCTTAGGTAGCCCTTTGCAAACCGTGTGGGCCCTACTGCGCAGAGCGAGCCAATGCCTCAATGTTGGTTTTTCAAAAACGCCTAAAAACTTGCTCCACAAAACGTTAGTATTGTTGAAGGCGACTCTAGAAGAGGTCAACAGCGCGTGCGCTGTTGAGCAGCTGTAACATAATGAAGCGCTCTTTTCCGCCGTCGCCCGAAATCCGAGCAGATGAAAAATTCAACCCCCGAGGGCGGTTCTTGCTCTGGGAACAGCGCTTTCTGGCGTGGCTTTTATCAAACGAAAAGCTGCGTTCGTGCGGCCTTTTATGCAAATCACGACAGACCAAATGCGATGCATGTCACGTCAAGAACATGGAAAATTGCCCTACTGACACACAATCGCATCATCGGCAGCTCGTGGAATTGTGGGGTCAGAGGTGCTACCTAGCGTGGCCCGGCGCTGCGACCCAAGTGGGTCGACGTCGACGTTAAGGGGAAATATCCATGGACTCGACAGAACGTACGCCTGGCTGGATGGTCGGTTTACTGGTCGTTTTTTCGCTGGCGACTGCCGCGACTTTTGGCCTGTTTATGTTTCATCACGCGGAAAAGGCCGCCTTGAATGAGCAACATTCACGGCTGTCTGACCAAGTAAAAGAGCTGCGCGGACACGCGGGTTACCTCGACGGTCAGATTCAGCCGCTTGACCATCAGATTGTGACTCGTCGCACGCTTATCAAAGCTTTGGCAGAGGCGGACACCCAGGCTATCAATGACGTTGATCGCTTAATTGCAAAAGATCAGCAAGGCGTGAAAGCGATTCAAGAAGCCATTGCCAAGCAGATTAAAACGTATCAAGACGTACTCAAAGAAGCTCAAGCACGTCGACTGGAACTGGCTTCTGAAGAAACACGCGCTTTTACCAACGAGCGCGAATTCGACAAGCGTCGTGCTGATCAGCGGGCGAAGATCGAACTGATTTCACAAGAAATCGAAGGGGAAAAAAAGAAGGGCCGCTTAGAAGTCTCTGATTACAATACCCGCATCGCTTTGCTGGAAGACCGCGTTCGTGAATTAACCCAGCAGCGCGAATTGGGCGCCAAAGAGCTCAAGCCCGACGGTCAGCTGCTACAGGCCTCTGCCAGCGATGGCTATGTGATCATCAATATCGGACAACGGCAAAACTTACGCAAAGGCACGCGCTTCACGGTTTTCAACCGTCGTGGGGGCAAAGTGGTTATTAAAGGGCTCGTCGAAGTGAGCCGTATCGAGGAGCGCATCGCAACGGCTCGGGTACTTAAAGAAACCGACCCGAATGACCCGCTGCTGACAAACGACTACATCACCAATCCGATCTATAACCCAGAAAAAGTCGTTGGATTTTCGGTTCGCGGCGACTTCGTGCACTACAGTAAAGATGAGCTGAAGCGCTTCATTGTTGAGAACGGTGGCAGATATGACGAAGAGCTCTCGGTAAATACGGACTATTTGGTTGCCGGCGAACGTTGTGACGCCGCATTAGAAGAGGCGCTCAGAATCGGTATCAGCATCCTCAGCGAGGAACAACTGATCGAGAGCCAGCTCTTCCGCCTCCCCAACGGTCAAAAGCAGTAAGGAGTCGGACATGAAAATACCTCCCATTCTCATCATGATTCTGCCCATTTTGATCGTGCTCACGCTGGTCTTTACCGGCTTGCTGATATACGAGCGCGGTCATATCGTTGAATTGACGGAAGGCGGCGAAGGCGCGAGCGGAAAAACGGTTGTCGTCCTGAAAGAGGAAGTCGACAAACTGCGTAATCAGATTCACGCGAGCGAAGAAGCGATTACTTTGCGCAAGCGAGAGATCCTTCGCGCAGACTTAGAGCTGGCCAAAGTTCATTATCTGATGGTCGGCGACAAAGTCGTGGCGGGTATCGCCACAGCCGATCAGCCGCAGATCGACGGCAAACCGCTCAGCGAGAGCCCGTGGCTTGTGGCTCGCACCTTGATGGCGTCCGTGATAAAGGACACCGAAGCACTCCAGGCCGAACACGAAAGTCCGGTCCGCCAAAAGTTTGATAAGCTTGATGCTGTGGTTGCCGCTCGCCAAGATGAACTGCAAGCGGTACTCAGGCGTATTACCGAACAAGATAGTTCATATCGCGAAGATCAAGATCGTCTCAACACCCAGGTTGAAAATCTTGGCAAAGACAAAGAAGCCGCGCTGAAGAAAAACCGCGACGAGTCGAGCTTCGGAAAGACCAAAATTGGACAACTGCAAGATAACATCCGCGATTTGTTGGAATTAGAATTACGTTGGCTGACTGACCTGGAGCCAGAAGGCCATTTGCTGGAGGTCAACCCAACATCACCGCATGTGATCATTAATCTTGGCACCAGTGACCGCGTTGTGCCCGGTTTGATGTTCGAAGTATTTCAGTACGATCGCGGTCAATATGTGGAAAAAGGCATGATTGAGGTCGTTCAGGCCCAAGCCCAGATCGCTACCTGTCGTGTGTTGAGCGTCAAAGATCCTCGCAAAATGCCTCTTTCACAGAACGACTACATTGGCAATCCGGTGTTTAGTACTCGTCGCCCAAAGATCTTTGTGGTGTCGGGAGAATTTAAGACTCATAATAAATCCGACCTTGAAATGTTTATTCGTCAAACGGGCGGCATCGTTCGCGATACGCTTAGCCCAGGAGTAGACATCTTAGTTGCCGGTGAACGCAGCGAGCCAATCCAAGACAAATCGCGCGAATATCAAGTTCGTGCGATGACCGAAGAGCAGCTGCTCAAGTACGTTCGGCGAGACTATTTGCCAAAAAACTAGTCTGCCCAAGCAGTCTGCCCAAGCAGTCTGCCGAGGCAGCTTGCCAAAATGAAGGCGGCAGAGCGTTGTGAGTGTAAAATAATGAAGCCCGCAGGAAATACCTGCGGGCTTCATTCATTTTTACGGAGGGGCAGTGACGCTATGTGGCCATCGTTTTGCCCCCGGTTTTCCCGGTCTGTGTCTATCTAAGGCCGAGCGCGGATTTCTGGAGCGATAGGCGCGGAGCCATCAGCGGATTTTTCACTCATTCGTCGGTAATGTTCCTGACACGTAGCGATGGCATGACGGCTCGCGCTGTGAAAGCGCCCGCCCTTGGCGGGTGGAAGCGCCAATTCATTTCCGGCGGTCGAAGTGAAGGTCGCATCCCAGCCTTCTCGACCATAGTCGACAATAAGGTAGCGACCGGTTTCAACCGTGACCTTGAGGCCTTGGCCCTGGTCAGGAGAGAATTTAAGCGTGATCATGTTAAGTAAGGTAATGGCCTTCACGGACCAAGTTTGAAATATTTTTCTGCCCGTTTGTCGCCGCTAGAAAGTCAGCGAGGGCAAAGGAAATTACAGCAACAATTTACCGCGCAGTTTGCGTAGAGCGGCGCTGGGATCCGGTGCGGTCATCAGGGCTTCACCGACTAAAACCGCGTCCACGCCAGCCGCTTCCAATGCTTGGCAATCGGCGCGCGTGCGGATGCCGCTTTCGCTGACCACCACGCGTTGTCCATCGATCAATCCAGGGAGCAGATCAAAAGTCGTATTCAGGCTGACGGAAAAATCATTGAGGTTGCGGTTGTTCACTCCAACCAAGTCGGTGCCAACGTTTACCGCACGCGCGGCTTCTTTCGCATCGTGAACTTCCGTCAATACGTCCAGGCCGATCTCTTTGGCAAACCCCTGCAAGTCACGCATCTGTCCATCTTCAAGACAACCGACGATGAGCAGGATGGCGTCAGCCCCAGCAAGGCGCGCTTCAGCGATTTGACGGACATCGATGATAAAATCTTTACGAATCGTCGGAATGGCGACTTCAGCGTGCACACGTTTAAGATGATCGAGATGCCCGTAAAAAAAGCGTTCGTCGGTTAGCACCGAGCAGCAATTCGCGCCGCCAAACAGATACTGAAAAGCGATAACCACAGGATCGTAATCGTGAACGAAGACGCCCTTTGAAGGGCTGCCCTTTTTGCATTCAGCAATGACGTGGATGGTGTCATTCGCCGGACGCTTCAGCGCTGCACGAAAACCACGGCAGGCCGGCAGATCCCGCAGCACACCGCGATCAACAGGCGGCAAGCGCAGAATTTCTGTTCGTTTGTGGGCAACGATCTTATCCAGGATCATGGGCGGGCATGCTGGCGCAGATCGCTAAACGGCAAGACCATGTCTGCTCGCATTCTTACGCACGTCGCTTGAGCACGACACTCGCGCGAAAGAAACCAGCGCTTCCATCCAATTCCAGTTGCGCATCCAGCAGCCGACAAAGGCGTTGGCAGAGTGCTAAGCCCAAACCGCTATGGTCAGCTCCGTGGCGGGCTTGGTCGCCACGATAGTAAGCTTGACCAAGCAGTAGCGGGTTGATTTTACCAGCAAAAAGATTCGTGAAGGTGATTCGTACGAGCGTGGCTTCGGCGCTCACGGTCACGCGAATGTCGCCGCTAGCGCCATGTGCGACGGCGTTGCCAAGAAGGTTATCAAGCACCAGCCCCAGGTGATCGGGCGAGGTGGTCATCGGCGCAGGTACGAAGGGTTCCGCCGTGATGCGCAAACCAGCGGCGCTCGCGCGTTCTTCCCATCGTTCGATGGCTTCGGCGGCAAGGTCTCCAAGGTCAGCGTCGCTGCGCTGTAATGATTCTTTCCCTGCTTCAAGGCGGGCCAGCAAAAGCAAATTCGTCACCTGATTTTGCATCCGCGTAACGGTGCCCAGCAAACTGTCGAGCTCAGGATAATCGGCAGCGTTCGCGGCAAGACGGCGGAATTCCAGCGCTGTTCGCAGCTCGGCAACAGGAGTCCGTAGCTCATGGGCGATGTTCGCAATGGTCGCCTGCTCGCGCATGAAAGCCTGTTCCAAGCGATCGAGGAGTCGGTTGAGGCAGTCAGCGATAACGCGCATTTCGTGCGGCGCCAAAGCCGTTGGCACGCGCACCGCCAAATCGTCAGGCCCCAAGCGAGCAATGGCTGCGGCCAATTCGTTGATGGGCCGTAAAACCGCCGGGCGCAGTAACAAAATCGAAGCCAGCGCCAACATCGTTGCTGCCGCCCACAACGCCCACAACACGCTGGCCATGCGTGATAGTTCGCCATCAACTTGTTCGAGGCCAAGGCCGATAAAAATCATCACCCCCGCGACGTTTGAGTCCGGCATGACAGCGGAATTTTTTTCTGGCGCGGCAATGACGACCGCTTGGCGAGGCGGTGGCGGCGGCCCGCGCGACGTCTTGTCGTTGGTCGACGGCCCTTCCGAACGCGGCCCACCCTCGCGGCGCCGGTTTGGAGAATCATTTCGAGCCGAATTATGCGCCATGTGAAAGGCAATGAAACGAACCGCAGAACCGTCAGCCAAATAATCATGAACCAAGGTGTCCCTCGGATAAGCCAACGTGGAAAGCGGCGCCAGGTCAAGTCCTGGAGAAAGCGTGGCGGAGCGAAAAAGTTCATGGTCATCCGACGCATGAATCACCTGTATGAAAAGCCGCCCATCGCCGGAGCTCGTGATGATGCGCTCAAAACGGCGACGAGCATCCGTGCTATTATTGTTGGAGTTCCAAAAGTCAGGCGAACCGAGCCAATCATAACGCTTCAGGCGTTCGACGCGCGAGGTCAATTCACGGTCGATTTCGCGCATGAGTAGCGAGCGAGTAGCAAGCCATATCCCTAAAGCAGCGATCATCACCACCAACGAAGTAACCCCAACAACCGCAAATATGACACGACGATTGAGGCTGATCATAAGCGGCCCGTCGAGTGAATGGCGCTGCTCTGGCTCACGGCTCACCGCCTAATTGATAACCAAAACCGCGACGAGTATGCAGCACCGGCGGCACGCCCGGAGGATGAAGTTTCCGCCGCAGACGCATGACCAGAACTTCGATCGCATTGGTGCTGGCCTCACTGTCATTTTC
>JANMYZ010000047.1:0-8206 GCA_031382605.1 Planctomycetota bacterium
CGGCCTGCACTGCACTTCGTAATCATTTGCGGCCATCACCATTCGCATAGACTCCGCCGCTCACCCTGAGGTTATCATGATCAGCCGCCCACTTATCCGCGCTTCCAACTCATCGCTCGCCATTGGTCAAATCGGTGGCCACGTGAAACGTGGTGTTAAACATCCGCGTGGCCAACGCACCGGAAAAACCATGGCTTTGGTGTCGGCGCTGCCGCTGGTGGATGACAGTGATTTGTTGGTTTTGAGTTTCATGGATCGCTCTGATCCGCACGAGTCATTCGATAATCTGCCGCACAAAGGTGACAACGCGGTGGTGATCGCACCGGCGTCAGAAGTCTTTCTTTCCGTCATCCACGGCGTCTGTCCTGGTGACTGGAAGGGCATGAAGGTCGCTTACGGTGACGATATTGAGGAACCGGTTGACCTTGATGTCGATGCGACCGGCCTCGACATGGCGGCCTCGGATGCCTGGGTGGATTTGGTCGACACGCTCGGTTGCGACTGCTCTAAAGTCGGCGGTTATCCATTGTGGGCGAATGCGCCGCTCGACATGGACATGCTAATGAGTCGTCCGCAGCGCTTTCATCATCGCCTGACTTCTGATTTAATTGATTTCAAATTAGGCGATGGCGGCGTGATTTACGTCTTCGTCGATGAAGACGGCAACCAAGGATCGATTTGTTGGCAGCAGGCGAAGTGACGGCGATAGCTGCGGCCCGCAGGCCTTCGGCCTGACGCCGACTTCGTCGGCGTATCGCGCTTCGCGCAATCGGTCCTGGTCCCCGCTCGTTCGCGCAGGCGCCCTCGGGGGATTGTTGTTCGCGGGCTCTGCCCGCTACGCCCGGCAAGGGCTGCCGCCCCTGCACCCTGCCGGAAACTGCCGCCCTGCACCCTGCTGAAAATTTGTAGCGATAGGTGCTGCGTGCCTGCGGAAACCGCGATAATTGCAGATCTTTAGCCTCTGTCTTCCCCTTGGCGTCTTTGCGTCTTAGCGGTGGAAGTTTGGATTTTAACAGCGCTTAGGCGAACAGTTCGACCTGGCCATTGATGACGCGGGCTTCGTAGGACGGGATGCAGACGGAGGGGTCGTCTAGGCATTGGCCGGTGCTGAGTTCGAAGGATTGTTTATAGATCGGCGAGGCGATTTTGGCGACGCCGCCTTTGTCGCCGACGATGCCGCGCGAGAGCACGAAGGCTTTGCTGAACGGGTCGTAATTACTGAGGGCGAAGATGCGCTCGTCAGTTCCTGGACGAATGACGGCGATTTGTTGGCCGCGTATTAACGCGCAGACGCCGGTGCTGGGTAGGATGT
The DNA here is from genome assembly GCA_031382605.1 of Planctomycetota bacterium. Lineage (GTDB taxonomy): Bacteria > Planctomycetota > UBA11346 > UBA11346 > UBA11346 > BOG-1363. The sequence goes on from JANMYZ010000047.1 coordinate 1,313, forward strand.
CTTCAAGGGCACAGACTCGCGTCCAGGTGGCTTCGATGGGAACAGTAGTGGTTGCTTGAGCAGTGGCGGTGTTCATGAGTGAAATCCTTGGCGATCAGGCGTCTAAACTGGTAGGGAGCGTTTAACGATTAAGCCGGAATCAGCGTCGACATCAGTTCCGCTTTTTCGTTCCACGTGGCAGGGCGCGGCTGGCCACGTTCGTTGGTTTTTACCACGCTAGGATCAGCGTCTTCGCTGTTGATGAAGGCGCGGAACTGTTTGCGTTTCTGCGGATCGTTGACTGCGGTCTTCCATTCATCTTGGTAGGTGTTGACGACGTGCTGCATTTCGCTTTCCAGCTCAGCGCAGATGCCGAGGTGATCGTCGATGATAACGCTTTTCAGGTAGTCGAGTCCACCTTCCAACTTATTGAACCACCAGGCGGTGCGTTCTAAGCGATCGGCGGTGCGGATGTAGAACATCAGGAAGCGATCGGTGTAGCGGATGAGGTCGGCCTCGTTCAGATCTGCGGCCAGCAATTGCGCATGTTGCGGTTTCATGCCGCCGTTGCCGCAGACGTACAGATTGTAGCCCTTGTCAGTGGCGATGATGCCGAAGTCTTTGCTTTGGGCTTCGGCACATTCACGCGCGCAGCCGCTGACGGCGCTTTTGAATTTATGCGGTGAACGCAGGCCTTTGTAGCGATTTTCGAGTTTGATCGCGAGGCCGACGCTGTCTTGGACGCCGTAACGGCACCAGGTGGAACCGACGCATGATTTGACCGTGCGCAGAGCTTTGCCGTACGCGTGTCCGGATTCAAATCCGGCGGCGATGAGTTCTTCCCAGATCAATGGCAGTTGTTCGACGCGGGCACCAAATAAGTCGACGCGTTGGCCGCCGGTGATTTTGCTATAGAGACTATATTTTTTCGCCACGGTTCCGAGGGCAATGAGCTGATCGGGCGTGATCTCACCCCCAGGCACACGCGGCACGACCGAGTACGTACCATCGCGTTGGATGTTGGCCAAAAAGCGGTCGTTGGTGTCTTGCAGTGGCGCGTGTTTTTTCTCTAAGATGTGATCGTTCCACGCACTGGCGAGAATCGAGCCGACGGCGGGTTTGCAGATTTCGCAGCCATCACCAGTGCCGTGTGCGGCGATCAGCGACGCGAAGGTCTGATGTTTATGTAAGCGCACCAAGCTGTACAGTTCTTGGCGTGAAAACGGAAAGTGTTCGCAGACGTGGTTCTTCACCTCAACGCCAGCTTTTTTCAGTTCGTATTTCAGAATATCTTTGACCAAGGTCACGCACGAACCGCAGCCGGTACCCGCTTTGGTGCAGGCTTTGATCTGGCCAACTTCCGTGCATTGCCCGGAAGTAATTGACGCGCAGATGGTGCCTTTGGTGACGTTATGGCACGAGCAAATGGTTGCCGTATCGGGCAAATGTTCCGGTCCCATGCCGGCCGGCTTGGCGCCGTCGCGTACGGGCAGAATCAGATCTTCGGGATTCGGCGGTAAAGCCACTTTATTAAGCATGAACTGATGGAGCGAACCATAGCTGGAAGCATCGCCGACTAAAATGCCGCCGAGCAGGGTTTTGCGATCAGCGGACAGCACCAGCTTTTTATACACTTCGTTTTTTGAATCAGTGAACGCCACCACGTGGCTGCCCGGCGTGGTGGCGAAGGTATCGCCGAAGGAACCGACATCGACGCCCATCAGTTTCAATTTGGTCGACATATCAAAGCCGGTGAAAGTCGCTGGTTTTGCTGCGGCAGCGATGGCGTCGACGGCCACTTTGGCCATGTGATAACCTGGGGCGACTAAGCCGTAGATGCGGTTTTGATGCAGGGCAACTTCGCCGATGGCAAACACCGCAGGATCACTAGTGCGGCATTGGTCATCGATGACCACGCCACCGCGTTGGCCCATCAGCAGGCCGCTCGATTTTGCTAATTCATCGCGTGGACGGATGCCAGCGCTGAAGACCACCATTTGCGTTGGCAATTCGCTTTTGTCGGCGAATACCAGCTTGTCGACTTTACCATCCTCGGTTTTCGCGATGTGCGTCGTCGCTTTGGAAGTATGGACTTTGACGCCCAGAGATTCGATTTTATTGCGCAGCAAGGCGCCGCCGCTGTCATCGACTTGCACCGTCATCAGGCGCGCAGCGAATTCGACCACGTTGGTTTGCAGGCCCATGTTTTTCAGCGCGCTGGCGCATTCGAGCCCGAGCAAGCCGCCACCGATGACCACGCCGGTGGTGCAGTTCGCGGCCCATGACTTCATCGCATCCAGATCTTCAATCGTGCGGTAAACGAAGCACCCTTTGGCATCGTTGCCTGGGATCGCTGGCACGAAGGGAAAGCTGCCGGTCGCCAACACGATAAAATCGTAACTCAGCGTCACGCCTTTGGCGGAAGTGATGGTTCTGGCCGCGCGATCAATCGCGGTGGCCTTGTCGCCCAGGTGCACCGTGATGCCGTTGGCTTGGTAGTAGTCCGGCTTTGACAACAGCGATAGGTCTTGTGCGGATTTACCGCTGAAGTAGCTCGACAAATAAACGCGGTCGTAGGCGTAACGCGGCTCTTCGCAGAAGGTGATGATGTTAAACTGGTGAGCGAGCCCTGCCTCGACGGCGAGTTCCAAGAAACGATGCCCAACCATACCATTGCCAATGACAACCAGATTTTTTTGCGCAATCATGCAGCACTTCCTTGTCGTCGGCTGGGTAAAACGCCTGACGATGACGGAGAGCATTTGATGTGCCGTACCAATACGCTGCACGGCGCTGCACTTAGACTCGCGAATGAGGGTACGTTGCCTTCAGCACCGTGCAGGCGCGCAAAAAATGGTCAGCGAAAGGTCAATGGAGCTCAGCTGAGAGCGACGACGATCAGATTCCGCGAAGATCGGAAATGCGCGGCGCTTCTGGCCCGACAAAAGCTTCGGCATAGTCGGCACCAGCCTGATGACCCCACGCGCGACCGCGCGCTTCGATCCATGAAAGAAAATTCGGATCGGCGATGGAGGTCGTCGGTTCATTGCTGCCAGCGCGATGCAGTTGGCTGCCATAGCAAGCCACCGCTGCCATTTTGATGCGCCAGTCAGCAGCGGTGAGCGGCACTAAAAAAGTCGGTGTGAGCGGTAATTCCGCTTCGTATTGCCATAAGCGAACATTCGCGATGGCTGGCGCTCCGCTTGAAGTAACTAGTTTATGAAATGCGGCTGCTTTCACGGCGCCGCCGACCAGTAGCGCGAGCGCTTGATGATCAGGATGACGCGCGTGGCCGCTGATGCAGAGCACGGCAGCCGGGCGATGCCGACGGATCGCGTCGATCACCAGCAAGCGCGCGGTGGGATCATCACTCGGCACCGCGCCGTCGACCAGCGCAAGATTCTCGCGCGCCGTCAGTCCCATGATGCGCGCGGCTTCAGTTGCTTCCGTCGCGCGAGTAGCTGGCGTGCCTCGACTGCCCAGTTCACCGCGCGTCGCATCGACCACCACGACAGTGGCTCCACGCCGTACGTGGGCAGCGATGGTGCCGCCGCAATGAATTTCAGCGTCGTCAGGATGTGGTGCGAAAACTAAGAGATCGCAGGTCATGCGGCGCAGCCTAGAGCCAGATCGCCGCAGAGGGAGCCCCCGCGTGTGAGTGGACTTTTACTCGGTGATTTTATCGATAATCGGAACGAGGTACGAACGTTTTTTCATATCGTGTAGGTCGGCTTCCATTAATTGCTCAAGCGACCATTGCTTATCCGCCGGAGTCTGGCGCCGATAAATCCAGTCGGCGGCATTCCATACCAAGAACAATTTTTCAGGTTTGATGTTTGCTGCTCCCAGGCCGACCAAGCGATCGACGGAGGTACGAACTTCAGGAACCGTATCAATTTTGCAGGTCGCTGCTTGTCGACGGCCAGCATCGAACGCGATGGTCTCCCAGGTAGCGCCACCGCTGACGGCAAATAGGCAGCCCCAGTAAAATGTCTGAGTGGCTTCCATCAGATACGAATCGTTGTGGGTACCATCGAGCACGCCGCACAGCTCCGTCATTTCTTCGCCCCAACGCGTCAGCAGCTTGGTTCGATCGCCTTGAACCAGCAAATCGAGCGTGCCGGATTTCTCGCCCTTGGCGATAACGAAATCACGGATTTCTGCGGCATTCGCTGCCAGTTGATGATAGATGCTGAAGATGCGGCGAGGTGTTGCCATGGGGGGCGCATCCTTAGGTGGAGCACCGCAAGACAAGCCCCGGTGATTCATGTGCCGCGCCTTTGCCAGATGAGCGCGCAAGAAGCCACAAGATGGAGGGGCAGAGCGCTTTTATCACGCCATTCGATCCCTCGTCGGCCATTTCAAACCGCGTCTTGACCTTCGTTTGTGCGCCTAGGCCGACTTGTCGCTTGCGGCTTCCATCGGTCAATCATGATACGTCGATATAAGGAATACCCATGGCTAAGCCTGCCGCTGCGACCCCCACTCCTGCTCCTTCTGCCCCACCTGGTGACTATTTAGTTGCCGACATGTCGCTCGCTGATTGGGGCCGTCGTGAGATCGCCATCGCCGAGCATGAGATGCCGGGCTTGATGGCCATCCGCCGTAAGTACGCCAAGAGCCAGCCCCTGAAGGGCGCGCGCATTGCTGGCAGCTTGCACATGACCATCCAGACCGCGGTGTTGATCGAGACGCTGCAAGCCCTCGGCGCTGAGGTCCGTTGGGTCAGCTGCAATATCTACTCGACTCAAGACCATGCTGCTGCGGCCATCGCCAAGGCTGGCACGCCGGTCTTCGCCAAGAAGGGCGAAACGCTGCAAGAATACTGGGATTACACCCATCGTTTGTTCGATTTCGGCGGCGGTCAGGGCCCGAACCTGATTCTTGATGACGGCGGCGACGCGACGTTGTTGGTCCACTTGGGCTGCGATGTTGAAAAGAATCCGAAGTTGCTCAGCAAGAAGCCTGACAATGAAGAAGAAGCCGTATTACTGGCTTCGATCAAGAAGACCCTGCTCACCGACCGGACGTTCTATACCCGCAACGGTAAGGGCATTCTTGGCGTCAGCGAAGAGACCACCACCGGCGTGCATCGTCTCTACGAAATGGTCAAGAAGGGCACGCTCAAGTTCCCTGCGATCAACGTCAACGACTGCGTGACCAAATCGAAGTTCGATAATCTGTACGGCTGCCGTGAATCGCTCATCGACGGCATCAAGCGTGCCACCGACGTGATGATCAGCGGTAAAAAGGCTGTGGTTTGCGGTTACGGCGATGTGGGCAAGGGCTGTGCCCAGGCCTTCCGTGGCCAAGGCGCCACGGTGTTCGTCACGGAAATCGATCCCATCTGCGCCCTGCAAGCGTGCATGGAAGGTTTCCAGGTCGTGACCATGGAAGACGCCGCCAAGTTTGGCGACATCTTTGTCACCACCACCGGCAACGTCGACGTCATCACCCGTGCGCACATGGATCTGATGAAGCACAACGCCATCGTGTGCAACATCGGTCACTTCGATTCGGAAATTCAAGTCGTTTCGCTGAACAACCTCGACTGGGAAGAAATCAAACCCCAGGTCGACCACGTCATCTGGCCCGGCCGTAATGGCAAACCAGGTAAGCGCATGATTCTGTTGGCCAAGGGTCGCTTAGTGAACCTCGGTTGCGGCACCGGTCATCCGTCGTTCGTGATGTCTGCGAGCTTCGCCAATCAAACTCTGGCGCAGATCGAACTGTTTACCAATCACGCGAACTTGAAGAACGAAGTATATCTGCTGCCGAAGCACCTCGACGAAGAAGTCGCGCGTCTGCACTTGGAACAGCTTGGTGCCAAACTCACCACGCTGTCGCCAAAACAGGCTGAATATATCAGCGTCAAAGCAGAAGGTCCATTCAAGGGCGAACGTTACCGCTATTGATTTGTCAGTTATAAAAATGCTCATCAACACCCACGGCCAAACCGTGGGTGTTGTTGTATGGATTGATGAAGAGATCGCGCGCAGACCCAGCATTTACGCCGTTGCCAGGATCAGGCATTGGTAACCCATCAATCGAGAAACCGCAGCAGGAATTCAAACGTCGACAAATCAGCATGGATTATATGAGTGAGAATTCGTTCATTCTCCGGTCCTCCGGTCCTCCATGTCAGATATCGCCTTTTCTAGACAATCTCTTAGAAAAGTGAGGATCAGGATCTAGAATAAATCGTTGGACCAACGAACGAGGTTGGCGAAGTTCCGCGCCCTATGCTAAAACATAACTCCTACTTCGACGGCAAAGTCCAAAGCTTGGGTTTTGAACGTCATGGCCGCAAACAAACTGCTGGGGTGATTCTGCCCGGCGAATTCCATTTTGGCACCGATGCGCCAGAACGCATGACCGTCGTCAGCGGTGAATTGCAAGCCCGCTTCACCAAAGAAAGCGCCTGGATCGTTTACGCCGCCGGCACCAGCTTCGAAATCGCCGGTAAAAGCGGCTTCGATGTCAAAGCCACCGCGCCAACCGCGTATCTCTGCGAATTCATCTAAGCAGCGCAGACTCGACTGAGATGCAGAGATAGAACACGGAGCACCAGAGCACCAGAGGAAGAGACAGGAAGTTCGGTCGCATTGACGGCTCATCTTTTGGGCAAGCGTTCAAAAGTGTCTAACTTTTTCTCGGCTCTGGTCCTCTGATCCTCTGGTCCTCTGTAGTACTAAGGTTCTATTTCTCCGTGCTATCCGAAGAAATCGCTACACGTACGAAAGGAAAGAATGCAGGGGAAGGTCTAAACCACAGAGGGCACAGAGGGCACAGAGAAAGGCATTCTGATTTTCCTCTGTGCCCTCTGTGCCCTCTGTGGTTAGTCTTCTCCGATCTTTGTCTTCGCTTGGATTCCGGCTCTGCCGGGCTGGGTTCTATCCATCACGGTTTTTAGGT
>JANMYZ010000056.1:0-9366 GCA_031382605.1 Planctomycetota bacterium
GCTTGCTCTGACCGGGAAGCTGGCAAGAGGTGCTCAGGCGTTTCTTGGTGGCCAGAATTGCTAAGCCTATTACACCTCGCGTCCCCAATTTACGGAGCTTTGCTATGTCGCCCATCACGTCGTCCCTGACCATCCCCGCGCGTACCGCCAACGGCCTCGATTTTCTCTCGCTTGGTGCCTTGGTAAATCGCCTAGATCCAGGTGCGATTCCGTTTCGTAAAGCGCGGAGTTTTGAGGTCTGGGTCAGCGGCGGGGAATTCAATGTCTCAGCAAATTTGTCTGACTGCTTTGGTTTGCAAACCGGCGTGGCTACCGCGTTGGTCAATTATCCACTGGGTGAATTAATCGCCAGCAGCGTGCGGGCGATGGGCGTCAAACCGTTTTACAAAATGTTCGAACACGACGGCGTTACCGGTCCGAACATGGCAACGGTTTACAGCGATCGTGGTCATGGCGTGCGTGCGCCGGTGGTATTTTATAATCGCGCGAATGAAGCGGCAGCGTTGCTGAAACCCGGCGATTTCGATTGGAAAGCGATGTTCGCCAACGGCGTTCGCTGGTTCCATTCGGGTGGCATCTTCGCCGCGTTATCGGAAACCACGCCAGCACTCATCATCGAAGCGATGAAGGCCGCCAAAGCAGCTGGAGCGATTACGTCATTCGATCTCAATTTCCGCGCCAAATTGTGGAAGCGTTTGGGCGGCACGGCGCGGGCTCAAGAAGTGTTGCGCGAAATCGTTCGCCATACTGATGTGCTGGTTGGCAACGAAGAAGATTTGCAACTCGGCCTCGGCCTGAAGGGTCCCGACGTTGAGAGCCATAAGTCCAAACTCGATCCGTCGGCGTTTTTCGGCATGATGGGTGAGGTCACCAAATCATTCCCCAACATTCGCATGGTCGCCACGACCTTGCGTGAAGTGCATTCGGTTAACCGCCACAGCTGGGGCGCGGTGGTGTGGCTGGATGGCAAAACGTACGTCAGCCCAACCTGTGAACTCGATGTCGTTTGTCGCATCGGCGGTGGCGACGGTTTCGCCGCTGGTTTGTTCAACGGCTTCCTCACCGGCCAGACGCCCGAGCAATCGCTCCGTCAGGGTTGGGCGCACGGCGCGTTGCTGACCACCACCCCAGGCGACATCACCATGGTGACGTTGGAACAAGTGATGGCCGTCGCCGGTGGCGGATCGGCGCGCGTTCAGCGCTGATCTCAAAGAATGAACCTAAAAAACGCAGTTGGAATAAAACTTCCACCGCAAAGACGCAAAGACGCAAAGGAAAAACAAGAGTTTGAATACAAATGCGTATGATTTGTGTCTTCACCAAACGAGTGAATCTTGGCTTTGCTGTAGGTCCTTTGCGCTCTTGGCGTCTTTGCGGTAAAAGCTTTCTCTACTGCTTTTTAGGGTGAATCGGCGAAGGGATTGGCGTGCGCCAGTTGGTCGACACCATCGCGCCCATGCCACGCGCGCCGCAACGATTAATGGGTCTTGATTATGGTCGGGTTCGGATCGGCATCGCTACCTGCGATGAACTGGGCATCAGTACCCGGCCACTGGGTTTCGTTCCGCGTGAAACCGATGCCAAGGCGGCGGTGATCATTGCCAGCTTGGCGCATCGGGAAGGCGCCCAGGCATTGGTCATTGGTTTGCCGTTGCATGCCAACGGTGACGCCGGTGGCAATGTGCGCTGGGTGCGGGAATTCCTGAAAGAACTGGCAAAAGTCTGTGCGCTGAAAGTGCATGAAGTCGATGAACGATATTCTTCCAGCGAAGCCGAAGCGGCCTTGAAAGAAGAAGGTAAATGGCCGGCGACCAAGGGTCAGGTCGACGCCAAATCCGCAGCGATTTTATTGCGCCGCTGGCTGGACGGGGAGAGTTGATCCAGGCTTAATGATCAGCCGGTTTCGCGGATGAACGATTGGCGATAATTCGGCAATGTGCTGACGTTCGCTTTCGGCTTGGCGATGAAAATCGTTGGCGCGTGTTGGCAGCGTGTTGGCAGCGTAGTCGAGCAATTCGGCCAGATGTTGTCGCCGTGGTAAATATCCAGGGTTGAGGTTGATCGCGTTTTTCAGCGCGTTGATGGCGTCATCCCATCGCCCAGCAAGAGCCAGATCTTGCGCCAACCACTCATGCGCCTGGGCATTCCAAGGAGAGTGTTCAACCGCCGTGCGGGTCAGGGAAAGTCGTTCGCTGCCAGGTGGATTGGCCATGATGCAGGCGTTGACCAGCTCAACCGAAGCGGGCCATTGCTCGGCAATAGTCAGCACTTTTTCGCTGTATGGATGAAAGCTCGCGACCGAATGGGTGGTGAGGGCAGTTCGCGATAAAAGATTTTTTCCATGGTGAATGTCGCCCAGGCGCTGCACAGCGAAGGCGAAACCAAGCACCAAGGCCAGCGTTGAGAGGGTCATGAAAATACGACAACTGCGCGTGTCGGTGATCGCGTAACGATGACCGCCGGCCAGTACGGTCACGACGATCAGCGTCCCCCAGATGGCTGGGCTTTGCAGATTGAAATCGACCAAGCAGTGCCCGGCGAAAGCCACCAGCGCCAGTTGCCAGGCCCATGACGGTGGCATTGGCAGGCGAGCACTGAACACGATGACGCCAACCAAGATCGCCGACATGATCAGTGGCCACAGCCACCACGTCGCTTCGTCAGCGCCCAGTGGCCACCATTCGAGTGAGCTCATCAGCATGCCGAGTGCGGTGAAGAACGGCACGATGATCAGCAATGGCCAAGCGGCCTGGAAAAACCGACGTTTCTGCTGGTGGTCTTGGTTGGGAATGATGACCTCATGGTCATTTTCTATGGAGTCACGACGAGGACGCGCGCAGTACAGCAAGAACAGCATCAGCAGGATTCCCGAAATAATTCCGCCGTCCACAGCGGCTTCGAGGACATCATTATGGACATGGCGAGTTGGCTCTGCGGTGATCGGCATAGCGCGTGAGCTAGAGGCAGAAAAGCCATGTATGCCGTGACCCAACAGCGGAGCTTCAGCAATCAGCGTTTGGGCTCCTTGCCAATAATCGAGGCGCACCGCCACGCTGGCAGCGCCGAGCTGACGCAGCGGTGGAATCACCGCGATGGCCGTCGCGAGGACGAGCAAGACCACCAGCGCAAGCCAGCGTTGGTGCCCGCGTCGATGCATCGTCCATATCACCATGGCGCTAAGAAATAATGCGACGGCGGCGCCTTTACTGGCGGTTCCGCAAGCAACGACCAGCGCGATGACGAGCGCGGTGGCACTGATGAAACGCTGAAATCCTCGGCTGTTCAGCGCAACGCCGAGCACAGGTACCGCCGCCAATAACAGAAATGCGGCGAGCGTATTGGCTAGCGTGAAGGTGCCGAATAATCCGCCGTTGGCGATGCGTTCAGCTAAATCTCCATTGGCATTTTCCAACGCACTGACCGTGGGATCACCCGTGCTTAGCGCCAACGCCATGCCTGGAAATACCCATATCCATTGCCCAAGAGCCAGCACGCATTCGATCGTTAGTGCGCCAGCGAATGCAGCGAATGCCAGTCGTTGGCGCCCGTTGATGACCTGCATCAGATACGCGGCGAATCCCAGATGAATGACCGCCATGCCCCACAGGCTTAGCCCGGTGGAGGGATACGGCGAACCGAGGGCCGCTGGCAGCAGGCTCAGCAGAAGTGTCGCGCCCAGCACTCCGCCGAGGCCGATGTGCCATGCGGGTAAACGGCCGCGCCACGCGTCGATCACCAGCCAAGTAAGCGCCACCATCGTCAACGCTAGCCACGCCAGATTATCCCACGCGCTCGCGTCACCGCTCCAAATTAATGGGCGTAGGGCGATCAACGTGACCAAAAAAATATCGTGTGCCCGACCAGGGACCATCATGTTTTTGAAAGCTGACGGCAACGCAGGAGTCGGTTTAGTCATGATGATCGCGGGTCGTTTCCAGCAGCACGACGACCATGAAAATCGCCGCCGCTTGCGCAATCACCACCGCAGCGGTGAGAAATTCTTCGGAGCGTAATTGAATCGCGCCCGCCGCGAGCGCCACTTGTACCGCGATGGCGGTCAACAGCCGTCGCTTGGGCGTCATGCCTAAACGGTGCAGGCGATGACTGATGTGGTTGCGATCGCCTTGCATGATCGGTTGATGACGTCGCAGTCGTTTGATCACCACCGTGGCGGTGTCGAATAACGGCAACGCGGTAATCAAAACCGGCGCCAACACAGAGAGCGGGCTGCCCGTTTCACCACTTGGCCAGAAGGTCACTGACAACGTTCCAACGCCGATGATAAATCCCAGCGGCAATGAACCCGCATCGCCCATGTAGATACGCGCGGGTGGTCGGTTCCAGATCAAGAAGCCGAGCAGAGCGCCAACTAAAATGAGACAGAACTGCGCGAATATCCCATCTTCCGACAATTGCGCGCCGCTGAAAATCACCAACACGCTGACCACCGCGATGCTCGCGCACAGTCCGTCATCGTGATCAAGCAAATTGTAAGCGTTGCTGACCAACACGAGCCACGCCCACGCCAGACCATAGGACAGCAGCGGCCACGCGCGGAGTGAGTCCAATCCAAGGTCGCCGAACCACACCGTCACTCCGGCAAAGAATATTTGTGACAGCAGTTTGGTCCGCGCTTTTATGGGTTTCAGATCGTCGATCAGACCAACCAAAAAAAGTCCCAAAGCCCCAACCGCAAGTGGCCACCAAGGGCCACGTCCAGTCGCCAAACTGACCGTTTGCAGGGCCGGAATCAGCGCGACCAGCAACAGCGTTACGCCGACGGCGACGGCCATTCCTGCGCCACCACCGTACGGCACCGCACGCGTTTGTTGTTTGTGTGCTTCGGCCCCTGGCCGATCCAAAAACGCCAAGCGCGCTGCGACCGTGATGCTGACGCGCGTGGCAATAACCGCGACGATGAACGCGATGGCAAATGGTAAGAGCAGACTTTCCAGCATTGGGGCGGGATCATTGTCGGAGTCGGGAAGTCCGGAAGTCATTTTGTAGCGCCCCAGGCCGGATAGCGGCAATGTTACCCTAAAAACCACAGAAGAAACATTTTACCGCTAAGTCGCAAAGAGCGCAAAGGACTAAGAGCAATAAGAGATCCACCCATTCAGTGAAGTCATTGATCACCTAAAATTCGAGTCTTAGCCTTGCCTTCCTTTGCTTCTTTGCGCCTTAGCGGTGGAAGTCTGAATTCCTGCTGCGGTTTCTAATGTCACCAATCCGGGCTTTCCGATTTTTGGACGGGAGCAATGATTCGTTTATGCTGGCACGAATCATTGCTATCGGCGACGAGCTCTTGCTCGGTCGCACCATCGACACCAACAGTTCGTTCATCGCTTCTTGGCTCACGGATCGCGGTTTTCACGTCGATCGCACGGTGGTCGCGGGCGATCCACAGAAAGATAGTGAGGTCGCTTTGCGCGCTGCCTGTGAGGGAGCTGCGCTGGTCATCATCACCGGTGGTTTAGGGCCAACCGATGACGACCGCACGCGTCAGGCTCTGGCGGCGGTCATGGGCGTGACCTTGGCAGAACGTCCAGCGGCATGGCAAGGTATTCGCCGGTGGTACCGCACGAATCTTCCCTCACGGCCCATTCCAGAGATTAATCGTCGTCAGGCGTTGGCTCCGCAGGGCGCTGTTCTGCTGTCGAACGATCGCGGCACCGCACCGGGTCTATCGGCCAGCGTGGGAAAATGTCACGTTGTATGTTTGCCGGGCGTGCCGCATGAAATGATGGCGATGTTGGAGCGCTTAGATCGTCCGCTGAAACGCTGGTTTCCGCGTTTAGTGCGTCCGGTTATCGGTGAAGTGTGGCTTGCGGGCATTGGTGAATCGGCGGCGCAAGAATTGATCGGAAATTTACTCACCGAAAAGAATCCACAAGTCGGCATCACGGTCAGTGAAAAAGGTCATCTGACGCTGCGCGTAGTCGGCACCAATGCTGAAGTCCGGGATCGCACGCGCGCGCTGCGTCGTGCGCTGGCTCCGTACTTACTGCCGGCTGCTGGTCCGGCGGCAAGTTTGGTGATCTTATTAGCGCAAGATGGCCGCACGATCGCGGCCGCAGAAAGTTGTACCTGTGGCCAAGTCGTCGCTCAGCTCGGCGCAGTTGCAGGCGCGTCGGCAATTTTGCGTGAATCGTTGGTCGCTTATCATGTAGGAGTAAAAACCACTCGCCTGGGCGTGAAGCCGGCGTTGATCAAACGCCACGGCATCGTCAGCGAAGCGGTCGCCGCAGCGATGGCCCTGGGCATGCGTCGACACGCTCGCGCTGATTTAGCCATTGCGACCACCGGCGTCGCTGGCCCTGAGGGCGGAACCGTCGACATCCCGGTGGGAACGGTATGCATAGCGGTGGCCGACCAGCACGGCGTGGTTGCCCGCACGATTCGCGTACGCGGCACGCGCGAACGCGTGCAAGCGCGGGCGGCGGCTCAGGCGCTGGTGATGGCTTTTGAGGTCGCCTTTGGTCGCTTGGTAACCAAGCCGTCAAAGAGTTTTTTTACGGCAGTTCCCTAAGTTTCAGAGTAAGTGAGCAACGGCTGTGTTCGCAGCGCCATGTAAAAACGAGCAGGGGGTGAGTTCATCAAGCACCGCCTACGCTTTGGCTGCTTAAGCTGATGCGAACGTTGCGCTTCGTCGTAGCTTTCTCGTCGCTTTCGCCCGTTCGCCTTTTCCATCTCTCCCATGGTGCGTACATGCCAGATCCCGTCGTGAACAACAGTTTGGTAAACGCGTCTTTCGGGCCCTACATGTTGCGCGATCTCATCAGCGCCGGTGGCATCGCCGAAGTGTATCGCGCTGAGCACAGTGACGACCACAAAGTAGTCGCGGTCAAAGTCATGCGCCCTGAAAAACAGGCCGACAAATACCATCGGCAATGTTTTCAGGAAGAGTTCGCTTTCCTTAAAGAACTGAAATATCCAGGCATTCCCGTCGGCCGTCGGCAGGGCGACATCAAGGGCCGCGACAGCTTTGCGATGGATTATTTCAGCGGCTATCCGGTCCACCAAGTGGCCAGCATGGACAAAGCATGGGATCGCGTGAAGGCGTTTTATGGACTGGTGGAAATCGTTAGTTACCTGCACAGCCAAGACGTGATTCACGCCGACCTCAAATTGGAAAACGTTATTTTGCGTTCAACGGGTAGCGTCGCGGTGGTCGATTTTGGCAACGCCCGTCGGGCAGAAGCGAAGGGTTTTTTTGCGCGCTTGTTTGGCGGAAAAAATGACCGCATCTTCGGCACGCCGACATACCTCGCGCCGGAATTGGTGAAAGAGAAAGCGCCGTCAAAGGAAAGTGACGTTTACGCCCTAGGCGTGTGCGCCTTCATCATGTTGTCTGGCGAGCCGCCGTTTAACGCCAGCAGTCGTTCGGGTCGCATCAGGGCCAATTTAGAAGAAAGTGCGCCGTTGATTCGTACCCGTTGCACGGAATTACCACTACGCGCCGCGCAGGCGATTGATCGCTGCCTGAGCAAAGAACCCAGCGAACGTCCCAGTGACGCGGGAAGTTTATTTGGCTTGATCAAAGAGCTCGGTGACGCTGGTGGCGAAACCACGCGTATTCCACGGAAGTCAGCCGCACCAAACGTATGATTTATACGCGGCATAATTCCTGTAATTTGGCGCCATAACGTTCACGCCGCTTGCCCCCGAGTTGCGGCACCGCGCTCAAATCCATCGCGCCATGTTGCTTGAGATATTCCAAGGCCTTCGCTGGCAGCACGACTTGTAACGGCACCGGGCGATTTTCTGCCTTGGTGCGATTTTCGGCTTCAGCTCGGCGCCAATCTTTCATCCGTGTTTCACGGAGTTCTTCTTCCGGCAACACGTCGCGATGACGTGGGCGATCGGGCAGCGTTGGCGGTTGGTCGAGGGCGGCTTTAACGGTGTCCATCAAGGATTCACCGTGCGCGGAAAGGAACCAACCGCGTAGGCCGATGCGTTTCAGCAGTTGGAAATTGGTTGGAGCATTACGCGTAATCGCCAACAAAACTTCGTTGTTCAGCAATCGTCCCGGTGGTTGATTGGCAGCGCGCGCCACGCCGTCGCGCCAAACATACAGCGCCGATAACAGCGGCAACGCCGTGCGCGGAACGTCGCGGATTCCTTTGATGCGCCAGAAACCAGCGGGGTCGAAACCGCCGCTCCACGTGGTTGTTTCTACCGCCTGATTAGCGATGGCGACTTCTTCTTCTAGGTCAGCCGCTTTGACTTCGGCACGCAGCGCTTCGCAGACCTGCGGCAAATACACCACATCGTCAAGGCCATAGCGCAGCGCCCCAGCTTCGATTGGCCGCGTGCCCCAGTCGTAGTGGGTGTAGGCTTTGTCGAGCGTCACAGCGCAAATTTTTTCCACCACCGAACCGTAGCCCGTGCGCTCATAGCCGAGCAAACTGGCGGCCTGTTGGCTATCCCAAACGCCATTCAGCGCGATGCCATAATCACGCTTCAAGGTCCCGACGTCGTATTCGCCGCCATGCAACCACACCGTGCGCGCAGGATTTTCTAATGGTTTTTTCAATGCGTCGAGCGAGCCGCCCGCCTTGGCGATGGCCAGGGTATCGACCATGAATAACGCGCCCGCAACGTTGGCTTGCAGCAAGCAAACCTGCTCGCGATAAACAAACATGGAGTTGGCTTCGGTATCGATCGCCACCCACGGCGCCGCCGCAATGGCCTCGCCCAGGACGGACAGTTGGTCAGGAGTTTCGATCCAGGTGTGCTCAGGCATGGTCATGGGCGGCGGATTGAAGGGTGAGGCGACCGACTGTCCATCATTGTCCATTTTTCGCTGCCTGCCCTGGCCTCAGCGAACGTCCGAGCAGGCTCATCCTAAAAACCGCAGTAGGAATTCAAACTTCCACCGCCAAGACGCAAAGAAAAGCAAAGGTCCGAATCAAAAACTAGTGCGTTCTTAGCGGCTTAGCGGTAAAATGGTTCTCTACGGCATTTTCTAGGCTCATGTGACGGCCGGATTTCCTGACTTTCGCCGCGTGAAATTTCTGCAAGCATCGCGCCATGCCCAGGCTCGTACTCACGCTTCTCAACCGTTCCGGCAGTAAACCGCGCTATGGCCGCGCACGCTTACAACGGGTTTTGGATGCCGCCGTGGCGGAAGCCGGTGTCGACCGCGCGAGCCTGACCATTTTGTTGGTCGCTGATTCAGAGTCTGCCGAATTACACGCGCAACATTTTCAAGATCCGACGACTACCGATGTAATGACCTTCCCCGATGGCTCAGAAAACCCAGCTACCGGCATCGTTCACCTTGGCGATTTGGCCGTGTGCGTCGACGTCGCCGCTCGCGAAGCGCAGTCGCGTGGGCGCAATACCGGAGATGAATTAACGCTG
>JANMYZ010000064.1:0-9704 GCA_031382605.1 Planctomycetota bacterium
GTCGCCTTACGCCGAATTGAAAAACAATTACCGCATGCTCTGCCCAGTGGTGAACCGGCGGCGTTGTTGGTCGAGTTTCAAGAAGAGGATGAATTCCTGATCGCCAAGCGCGTCGAATCCGTAGCGCCGATTCTGCTCAACTTCGATCTGAAATCTCCGGCGGCATTTACTCGCGACGCAACCGAGCAAGCGGCCTACTGGAAAATCCGCAAAGGATTATTTCCATCCGTCGGCGCGGTGCGTGCGGCGGGAACTGCCGTCGTCATTGAAGATGTTACCTTTCCCGTTGATCGTTTAGCCAATGGCGTGCGAGCTCTGCGCACGTGCTTTGATACCCATGGTTACAGCGACGCGGTTATTTTCGGTCATGCGAAAGACGGCAATCTGCATTTTACGTTGACGCCTGATCTGTCGCGTCCAGCGGAAGTTGCGCGTTATGACGGTTTTATGCAGGCTTTGGTGACGTTGGTGCTTGAGCACGGCGGACATCTGAAAGCCGAACACGGGACCGGGCGCAACATGGCGCCGTTTGTTGAACGCCAGTGGGGCGCGGACGCCGTGGCGATTATGCGCCGCATTAAGGATCTCCTCGATCCTCTCGGGATTCTCAATCCGGGAGTTTTACTCAGTAACGATCCGCAGATTCATTTAAAAAATCTGAAGACCTTGCCCCTCGTCGACCCAGAAATTGATCGCTGCACCGAATGTGGTTTTTGCGAACCCGTGTGCCCGAGCCGTGACGTCACCTATAGCCCGCGTCAGCGCATCGCTGCACTGCGCGCTGTTGCGCGCGGCGGACTTGATGCCGCGGTCGTGCGCGACCACTGGCAACATCGCGGACTCGACACCTGCGCGGCGGATGGCATGTGCGAATCAGCTTGTCCGGTGCACATCGACACCGGCGCATTGGTGCGCGCGCAACGCAGCGCAAATCGCGCACCGTGGTTACGAAAAGCAGCGGTGTACGCATCAGATTTTTTTGACGTTCTTGCTGGCACCACGCGCCTCGCTTTGCGCTTAGCCGCTTTCGCGCGCGTCCATCATTTCCCTGGTTCACCTGTATCATTGCCACCACCCGCTGAAGAAATGCCGACGTTGTGGCCAACGGCCAAAGACGGAGCGCCAACGCTGATTTATTTTCCCACCTGCATTGGGCGCATGATGGGGCCAGGATCGCTAGCCCAGGCTTTGGCCGACTGCTGTCGCGCTGCTGGTGTTGGTTTGGTGGTACCCACGGAAATCAGCGGTTTATGTTGCGGCCAACCGTTTGCGTCAAAAGGTTTTCCTGAAGCGGCTTCAGCCATTCTTAAGCGTACGGCCCAAGCACTGCTGACGTGCGGTGAACACCCCATTTTAATCAGCGATACCAGCACCTGCGCGGCGCAACTCGATCACGCGGGCGCGCTGCTTGATGGTTCCGAGCGCCAGCGCTGGCTTGCGCTTCGTCGACTCCCTCCTGCTGCGGTGATGAATGAATTTCTTTTACCTCGGCTGATTGCCGCTGGACGACTGCCGGCCAGCGACGCGGACATCATGGTGCATCCGACGTGCAGTGAACAACAGCACGGTTGGGTGAGCGAACTAGGCGACGCTGCCAACCACCTTGGAAAAGCGATTATTCCCCAAGAAATCGGCTGCTGCGGCATGGCCGGTGATAAGGGCTGGACCACGCCCGCGCTGACGGCTGGCGCCACCCGCCGTGAAGCCGAATCTCTCGGGAAAATATTATGCGGGGTCAACGATGTCAGTCGCGTTCAAGGCCTGAGCACCAGCACCACCTGTGGTCTAGCGATGACCGCAGCAACCGGCATTCCTTATCGCCATCTCTTCTTCGCGGTCGCAGAGCGCATCACACCCATTCTTAGTCTCGTCAAATAATGACGAACAAAAGATGACGACCGCAACGAACGGCTGAACGCTTAGAACTTCAGAATATCTTCGGTCTTTTCTTTCAACGCGCTCTCGGCTTTGGTTTCGTATTGCTTCAGCATATCGCTGACTTTCTCGCTCGCCTTTTTGGTCGCGTCTTCAGGAAGCTTATCGGCCTTCCCTTTGGTCTCGACCGACTTGATGATGTCACGACGTAAATTACGCATCGAAACCTTGCATTTTTCAGCGGCTTCTTTGGCTTGCGTCGCCAGTTGTTTACGTCGTTCGCTTGAGAGCGGTGGTACTTGCAGGCGGATAACCACGCCGTCGTTTTGCGGCATCATTCCAAGCTGCGCTTCCATCAGCGCTTTCTCAATGGGCTTGATCATCGCCTTGTCCCAAGGCTTAATCACAATTTGAGCCGGTTCCGGCACGGTAAGTCCCGCGCACTGGGAAATCGGCATGCGACTACCGTAGGCGTCGACCTGCACATGTTCGATCATTGCCACGCTCGCACGGCCGGTGCGAATGTGTTTGAATTCATGAGCGAGCGCCCCCAGCGCTTTATCAAATTTGGCGGTGCAGTCCTTGATCTCGGTATCAAAACTCATTGATGCTCCTCGGTAATGGGAAAGCGTGAAAAGATCTTTAACGTGTGGGTAAACCAGCGGGATCGCCAACCAGCGTCCCTGGAGGATTCGGCCCCAAGGCAGCGGCAATGGCTCCTGGGACCGTCATATCAAATACCCGAATGGTAACGCGATGATCGCGACAAATCGGAAAGGCGGTGGCATCCATCACCGCGTAACGACCCTCGACCGCCTGATCAAAGGTAAGGAAATCGAAGCGTTTCGCGTCAGCGAATTTCTTTGGATCAGCGGTATAAATGCCGTCCACTTTGCTACCCTTCAGCAATTCCGCCGCGCCTATTTCGCTAGCGCGCAGCGCCGCCGTGGTGTCGGTCGTGAAGAACGGATGTCCAGTACCGCCGCCAAAAATAACCACCATGCCGCTTGCCAGCCAAGCCATGACCTGAGCACGATTATATTGATGACAAACGTTAGGAATATGATGCGGAGCAACCACCTCCGCGCGCCCGCCTTGACGTTCGATGCCTTCTTTTAGCGCCAAACTATTAATCAAAGTTGCAAGCATGCCCATGTAATCACCGCGTGTTGGATCGCCGGCATTGCGTCCATGCATTTCAGCGCCACGCATGATATTTCCACCGCCCACCACGACGGCTATCGGACCACGATTCAAACCAGTAAGAAGCTCGGCGCAGACGCGCTCCACCGTCTGCCAATCGAAGATGCCATCGCGACCTTGCAGCGCCTCACCAGATAATTTGAGCAGACGCGGACGTACGGGGGATACTACCATGGGTTGGAATGATAAATCCAACTCCCAGGGCGCAAGATGAGGCACGTTTCCTGGTACGAGCGCGAATCAATGATCGAGCAACACTTGTCCATCAGCGATAATTTTACCACGCACGGTTCGGCCATCGGTCTCGCGCCGAACATGAATGACCTCACCGATGTGACCATCGTTCAACGCTTGGCCTTTTGCGGTGAGTTGAAATCGTTCCGTATTTACCTGCATCATAATCCCCTGGCCAGCTCGCACGTTCGGCGGCAGCATGATCACGGCAGCCGTGAGCGGAATCCCTTCGGCAAGGTCCATGCGTGCTTCATGACCAATAATGTGATCTTGAGTCAGCGCTGTGGTACCGGCGCGATTCACCGCCACGCGCTCAGTGCGAATATCACCAACACCTAATCGTTCCCCACGACGCAGCATTCGCGCTGCCACCAACATTTGACGATGACGAACCACCCGCAGGCTCACTAATGCACGAGCAAGTTCGACTTCGCCACGCATCAGACGCACTCTAAAAGGGATGTCGCCCGTGCGACTTTGATCCAGCGGTTGAGCGATCATGGTCACTGCGCTGCCGCCATCAGGAATGATCAGCGCGCCGGACGAACGTAGCGTGCTGACGACGAGTTCGTCGCCCTCAGCAAGCACAGCCGCCGTTGCTGCCTGCACTATTTCAGCATCGGTAATGGTGCGCCCGCGACGGGTCACGCGAGTGGCGCCACTGACCAACAGCGATGTTCCAACTCCGTGACCAATAGCTTGGCGAATGTCAGGTGCTTCAAGTTTCCGTTCTCTGAGATCGGGCAATTCTACGACGGAAAGGTCGCGAATAACGTCAATCATTGCGGCATCGCCGCTGAGTTCCGCCACCTCGCCTAAAGTGGCTCGTTCGTTTGCCACTGATACCACCGGACGTAAGACCACTGTCACCTCGCCAGCGGCGAGTGGAAAAAAAACCATCAACAGCAACAGCGTATGCCGCATCATTTTACCGGACTATGTCGTTAGCGGTACGCATCATTTCATCGCTGGTTTTGATACTTTTCGAGTTCATTTCATATGCTCGCTGCGCAACAATCAGATTCACCAATTCGGTAACCACTTCGACGTTGGCTTTTTCCAGCGTACCACCACGGACCACTCCAAATCCATTTTCGGCTGGGTTACCAGTTTCCGGACTGCCGGATGCAGCGCTCTCTTGGAATAAGTTGCGACCAATAGCCAGCAAACCTGGGGGATTGATGAAGCGGGTCAGCGTGACGGTGCCAATGACCTGAGGATCAACGGTGTTGGGCAACACCACGGTTACTTCGCCCGTAGGCGAAACGCTGTATTGCGTTGCCCCCTGCGGAACCGTGATGTTCGGATCAAGGTACAATCCATCAGGCGACACGATGCGCCCGTCACCGTCGGGGCGAAAGTCACCCGCGCGTGTAAATGCGCTGGTTCCATCGTTCAACGTGACCTTGAAAAATCCGTCACCATCAATCGCCATATCAAACGGCGCACCGGTTTCTTCGATATTACCAGGAGTGAAAATGCGTGGCGTACCGCTCAATCGCACACCATTACCAATCTGGGTACCCGTCGGATTTCTTCCCGCGTCACCGTTTCGTCCACCTGGTGATGTCGGCGTATCGTAAAATAAATCCTGGAAATTAACCCGCTGGCGCTTGTAGCCGTTGGTGTTGACGTTGGCAATATTGTTGGCGATGACATCGACATTGATCTGCTGAGCGACCATGCCGTTGGCGCCGGTCCAAAGTGAACGGGGCATAAATTCTCCTCAGATTCTGTGTTTCATTGATGAAATGCAAAAAATCACGAACCACCACGCAGGAGTTCGCTCAAGCTTCCGCCAACATTGGCCTGTTCTTTCAGTGCCCGCTGAGCCGCGTCATAACGACGTTGAACCGCGATCATCGCCACCATTTGCTCAAGCGGCTCCATATTTGCCTTTTCCAAGTGACCCTGTGCCACCTGATAGCCAGTCGCATCGGTAACCGCCTGATCGACAGGATCAAAATATTGTCCATTCAGTGGCAGTAATTGCTTGGTGTCGGCAACCTTAACTACCCGCAATTGATCGAGGGCGGTTTGTTGAGGAATGCCGTTCTGCAAAGTCTCGATCATCACTCGCCCAGTCGAATCGACGCTGACACGACGTGCATCTGGCGGAATGGTAATTGGTCCACCTTGCCCCTCCACCAACCAGCCCTGGGGCGTCGCTAAACGACCTTGGCTGTCAGGAGTGAAATGTCCGGCGCGTGTCAAAAGCAAGCGGCCTTGATCATCACGCACGCGATAAAAACCTTCACCACGTATCGCTAAATCGTAAGGCGAAGACGTCTGCTCCAATTGGCCTTCTGTGAAACTGAAATAACTACCTGCGGGAAGTACACCCGCGCCGCCGTCTCCGCCCACGTCTTCGGTTTTTCCCTGGGACCGCAGAGCCTCGGCGAACGAGTTCCTTCGCACTGACTCTTCGCGATAACCTGGGGTCTGCTGATTTGCTAGGTTGCGCGCATTGATTTCCTGCGCTCTGGTCTCGACGACCATCGCACTGGCTGCGGCATAGATTCCCTTGGGCATGGTAGACCTCCTCATCCGGTGTGCAGAAAATGCACACGCCGCGTCTGCGGCGAACGGATACGTGGTCATTCGCAAGCACAGTGCCAACAACGCAAACACCCAGAGCAAAGCTCTGGGTGTTGACTCGTTCTGAATGCAATCCGCTTACGCGGAAGGCCTCAACGCTTGCTGAACTGGCAGCCGCGGCGTGCTTTACGCAGGCCGTACTTCTTACGCTCAACCATACGACTATCGCGGGTCATCAGACCATGGCGACGAAGAGTGGCTTCGACTGATGGCTCGGCTTTCACCAAAGCGCGAGCAATACCAAGGACGCAAGCGCCGACTTGGCCGGTCATTCCACCGCCGTCAACGTTGACGAACACATCGAAACGGGCTGCCGTTTCGGTAAGTTCCAACGGCTTGAGCGCGAGCTTTTGCATGCGATCAACCGGGAAGTATTCTTCGATCTTGCGATCGTTGATCACGACCAAGCCACTACCAGGAGCGAGGCGAACACGAGCAACGCTCGTCTTACGGCGACCCAAACCCCAAATGTATTCCTTGCCAGCCATTGAAACGTA
Source organism: Planctomycetota bacterium (assembly GCA_031382605.1). Classification (GTDB taxonomy): domain Bacteria; phylum Planctomycetota; class UBA11346; order UBA11346; family UBA11346; genus BOG-1363. Next base: position 6,408 of record JANMYZ010000064.1, read on the forward strand.
TCTCCAGAGTTGATGACAGACCGCACACCAAGAAGCCCAGGTCGCGCGGAGGGCCGGACTCTATGGCGAGCACGATTCCGTCAAGCCCAAGGATGCGAGTCGTTCGCCGTTTCAAAATCCAAGGCCTAAACCACCATTCCAAGTGAATTTCCACGCGCTGTTACTTCCGCCCCCTGACGCGCCGATATGCCAACCGCCACCGCAATGTGGGTATCCTGTCGAATAGCCTCTGTGCACAGGGTAAAGCGGACGATAGCCGTTATAATAAATGCCACCAAAAGTATTGCCGTGCGAATGATAATAGGGCGAACGATAGTACCCGCTGACGTAGGTATCTGCATAAGCAGCGCTGGAATTCGCCTCATTTTCGGCGGCGATAGCAGCAGACACACGTGCTTGGCGACGCTGTTCTTCGCGTTCCTTACGAGCAACGGCCTGTTCCTCGCTCCGGCGATGCTCACCCGCTTCGATCTGCTCTTTTGCCGCCCAGGTCATCCATGCTCCGCGTGAGAATACCTCTCCGCGCGCGGTCGCCACTTCGTTCAAACGCATCCACACACCGTGATACAAGGTCATGCCCAACAGTTTACGCGCCTCACGATGATCGCGATCAATCATCACCACCCGAACGGCAAGCTCTTTGGCTGAGGAAATTTCGCCGAAATCGTACAGGCGACGTGCCACACTCCACCATTCAGAAGCTGTCACGTCTTTACGCGTTGATAGCGTGGCAATTTGTTTCGTGACTTCATTTATCGCCGTTTGCCGCGAAGAAATGCCATAAACGACTCGCTGAACTTTCGCCTTGGGGAAATGCTGAATGGCAACCAATGTGCCTGCACCAACACGAACATCGACGATGTCCGCATCAGGCAACGAGACGACAACGCCATCAATAACTCGACCATCGCTCAAGTAGATTTCGTCACCCCGCGCAAAACCGCACAGCGCGAAGATCAACAGCACAGCAGAGAATGGGCTACGAGCACCGATAACCATATTCATGTGCAGTCTCCAAGTCTGTGGTTGCTGAGAGAATTGCTTTACGACAGAAAGACGAAAGGAAAGGCGATCAAGGAAAGGCGATCAAGGAAAGGCGATCAAGGAAAGGCGAAAGTTAAATCCATTATCGTTTCGCTTGACGTTTGTAACCATCGCATCTAAGGTAACTAGCTAAATTATCCACATGCCCCCACCAGCAGCCTTTTTTCTCGGTATTGATGTCGCCCGCTCCGGACTCGGTTTGGTGATTTTGGCAGGCGATGGCCGTCAAGTCGCGACCCTCCGCCGAGCTTATGGTAGCAACACCGAGCAGCTGTCCGATCCTCAGGATTGGTGGCGCGCCGCCCGGACCGGCATCAAAGAAATTTTGCGTCGCGCTGAATTACGCGCTGATCAGATTCGTTGTATCGGTGTAACCGGTGACAGCGACGGTACGGTCGCGCTCTCAAAAGACGGCAGAGCTTTGAGCATCAGCTGCTTAGGCCCTGATCCACGGGCTGACGCACAGGTCGACCAGCTCAATAAAACCGTTGGTGCGCGGAATTTGCTGAACCTTGCCAGCGGCCCTGCTCATTCGGGAGCAGCCGCAGTAAAGTTGCTGTGGCTGCGCGAAAATGAAAAGCGCGCATGGCACGATCTGGGAATAATTTTAAGCCCTAAGGACTTCCTCCGTTATCGCCTCTGTGAAACCGCGATCACAGATGCTTCTGACGCAGCAGCCACCCTCTTATTCAATCCCAAGACTCGTGCGTGGTCGAAGCAACTTCTCACCTTGCTTGAAATTAATCCTGCATGGTTGCCGAGTATCAGTAGCGGTCAGCTCATTAGTGGTCGAGTTACGGCGACCGCTTCGCGCGAGGCAGGTTTGCAAGCTGGTACCCCCGTCATAACCGGCGGCGGCCATGCTGCTTCGTCAGCTATTTCCGCCGGAATCCTTGGTACGGATTCGATGATGGTCGAACTCGGTGGCATCGGCGGCATCTTTGCTCCTACCAAAGACGCGATCCGTGACCCCAGCGGCCGCCTGAATACCACCTGTCACAGTATCACCGGGACCTGGGCATTGACCCAATCCGATCTCGCAAGTGCTGAGCCCTTGGACTGGCTACAACAACATGTCTTTTCCAGCGAAGTCATGCAGGCAAAACGCAGCCAACGCGATGCGCTTGAGCCGTTAGCTGAATTAGCCGCTGAAACGCCAACCGGTTCTGATGGCTTGATCCACCTATCAACCAAACAGTCGCCGCACATGAATGGCTTTATTGGCCTCAATCGTCGACACGGACGCGGCCATTTGGTGCGCGCAGTGCTTGAGAGCGGCGCCTTCTCCGTTCGTTCGGCACTGAATGCTTTGGTCGACCTCAAGCGTGATCCGGAAACGATTCTGGTCGTCGGCGCTGGAGCAAGCAATACCCTTTGGTGCCAAATCCTGGCGGACGCACTGAACCGTCAAATCCATGCCATTCCTGGAGCAGAATGCGCTGCCACCGGCGCAGCAATCCTCGCCGGCTCTGCGGTTGGACTCCACAAAAACGTACCAGAAGCCTGTAGCAAAATGGTAGGAGCGAAAATCGCCTACCAACCGCGCAAGGCTGCCAATGAAACGTATCAGTCGCTCATCCCGATTCTCGCACGCCTGTTACAAGTCGGGGCATCGGCTTTCGCCAATGAAACCCTGACAGCTGAAGGCCAAGCATGAGCTTAGCTCGCGGTCCGCTCTTTGTCTTGCACATGGTATTCGCCACCGTCGTCGTCATAAGTTTATTTATCTATCTCCAGGAACGAGAAGCTGAAGTCTCGCGCATTAAGCAACTCGCCCACCAAGAACATCAAGAGACAGCACGTCTCCAATCTGACATCACTCAGCAAGATGAATTGATCAAAGGCCTGCGACAGAAAGATCCCTACGTCGTCGAAATGATCGCACGTGATAAATTCAAGTACGCTGGAGCTGGTGAAATCGCTCCGCCACCACTGCCTTCAATTGACAAGCAAAGGGCTATTGGTAGCAAATGACCGTTCGCATACGGCAGCGTGTCGTATCCAACTGTCGTATCCAACTGTCGTATCCAACTGCTGAATCTAAGCTCATTAGTATAAGTCGCATTCCATACGATCGGACCGTAGCTCAGCCTGGCTAGAGCGCTGCGTTCGGGACGCAGAGGCCGCAGGTTCAAATCCTGTCGGTCCGACCAAAAGATGTTGAAGGCCCTTTGACGATCGCGTCGAAGGGCTTTCTCATTTTGGGAATGGCTGACGTCGCTAGTGGCCGTCGGTGATCTGGCTGGGCGGGGT
>JANMYZ010000088.1:0-3804 GCA_031382605.1 Planctomycetota bacterium
CCGGTGAAGACCACCAATTTTTTCTTTGGCAGATCCAAATCGACGCGCTTGAGGTTATGTTCTTCGGCGCCGCGCACGGCGATGTGATCGAGTTCAGTCATGATGCCGTGATCCTTTTTGCTCCCAGCCAACTGGGGAGGCGACAGCGAACACAATGCCTCACCGGTGCAAGACCCATTCCCGCATCGGTGCCACATACGGTTTCCGTGCAAGAGGGGGGCCGTCCTCTTGGCCAAGGCAGCCGCAGGCCCCATAGTCGTCGCATGAATAAGTCGTTGCTGGTCATTGGCTCGATAAACGCCGATCTTTACGTCGAGGTCCCGCGCTTGCCTGGACCAGGTGAAACCATCGCCGGAATTGATGCCGCCGTCAGGCCCGGCGGCAAGGGTGCCAACCAAGCCGTCGCCGCCGCACGCCTGGGCATTGAAACGTGGTTCGCCGGCAAGCTCGGTAGTGATGCCTACGCCCCGCCTTTACGTTTGGCCCTGGAAGGCGCAGGAGTGGAAATTGATCTGGTCGAACAAATCGATGGCCCGACCGGCCAAGCGGTGATCTTGCTGCAACCTGGCGGTGAAAGTTCCATCATCGTGATTGGCGGGGCGAATCACGAATGGGTTGAGCTGGATGAACGAGTGCATGCACGTTTGCGCGAATGCGGCGCGCTGCTGCTGCAAGGTGAAGTTCCCGACGCCATCAATCTGGAAGCAGCCCATGCCGCTCGCGCTGCGGGAGTACCCGTGATCATGGACGCTGGCGGTTCAGGTGGCGCAGTGATGCCGGCGCTGATGCGATTAGTCGATGTCTTCAGCCCCAACGAACACGAACTAGCCGTACTCAGCGGCATGCCAACCAGAACCAACGAAGAAGCACTCGCCGCAGCGCGCGCCGTGCAGAACCAAGGCGCACACACCGTATTGGTAAAACTCGGCAGCCGTGGCGCGATGCTGGTCCCCGAACAAGGCAAGCCGATTTTTCACGGCGCCTTCGCGGTAACCGTCGTCGACACCACCGGCGCCGGCGATTGTTTCACCGCTGCCTACGCCGCCGCAACCGTCGGCGGCATGCAACCACCAGCACGCTTACGTTTCGCCTGCGCCGCCGCCGCCCTCAGCGTCATGCGCAAAGGTGCCATACCCAGCATGCCCAATCGCGAAGCGGTGAAGCGTTTTTTGATGAGTAATTCGCACGAAACTGATTTGAACGCTTACGAATGAACGATGGTGGCAATTGCTGTTTCAACGGATGACAGGCGTGTGCCGTGCATCCAATACCAGATGATCGACTCGGCATGACATCTCCCTCGCTGTAAAGGAAAAGCCTATGTCGAGCATGACCGGGTAGTTGACGCCACGAACCGCCGACCGGCCACGGTAGTTGTCGTCAGGCGGTCACCGTAGTTGTCGCTGGACATGCGGTGCGGTGGCCAGGGGCAATTCACTCGGACGTGAGCGGGAAAAAGGCGCTGAACGAGAGCCTGAAAATCAAGAAAGTACGCTCGGTCACTACAACACGCTCTCTGCCAGTTATCGGCTTAATAAGCGTGAAAAATTGTCAGTTAGCTTGAATATTTTTATATAACAGGTAGATTGCTATCATGCCAGCTACCTCCGATATTACCATCCTGACCGACCGTGGCCAACTCCAGGTACCCGCCTGGGTGCGAGAACGCCTCGCCCTTCAGCCTGGGCAGCGTTTCGCGTGGAGCGTTTTGCCCGACGGTGACCTCCAGGTGCATGTCGTTCGCCAGGAGGCGATGGCCCGCCGGACGCAGTGGCGGGCGTATGCCCGCACCACGCAAGGTGCCCGCACCAGTGACGAGATTCTTGCAGAACAGCGCGAGGGCGACGCCGATACCAAGCGCGAGCTGGGTCTTTGATGGCCTGGGTCGTTGATACCTGCGTGCTGCTCGATCTGGTCACCGGAACCGATCAACAAGCCGCCAATGCAGAAGCTGTTTTGACCCAGGCGAGTTCCGTCGTCTTGTGTCCGGTGAGCGTGGTGGAACTTGGGCCCACATTCCCGGATCCCGGCAAATTGCGGGATTTCTTGCTCGATTACGGTATTGATGCCAGCGAGGCTTTCACGCCTGAGGATGCCGAAGTCGGTCGCGCTGCGTGGCAGCGCATTATCGCAGCGCGTCGCGCCTCCGGCACACCGCGCCGACCCATTGCGGATGTGTTAATCGGCGCGTTTGCACAACGGCGCAGTGGCATCATCACCCGCAATGGCCGCGATTTCATGACGCTGTTCCCCCAGTTACCCGTGTGGATTCCCAATGCCGCGCATCAGGGCCGCACTCCCGAGACGCCACCAAGCTGAATATCAGTCCAACTCAATAAACAGAATTCAGGAATGTTCTCGCGCTGCTCGTGGGTGGACGACCATCTGCCAATGATCCGTTTCCACGGTGAGGGTGGTCAGTCGTCCGCATGGCAGAGCCAACGGATCGGCGTGGTGACCGAAGGGCAGGGCGATAATTGCTGGGATCTGTAAGCGTTCCGCCCAGGCCGTGATGATCTGGGTTGCCGTTGGACCTTGATATCCGTTTGGTATCGGTGCGGGGAAAGCGTTGGTTACCAGTCCAACGACGCCGTCTAAACAGCCTGCAAGAAATAGCTGCTGGAGGTCGCGGTCGATGCGATACGGTCGTTCGTCGATGTCCTCGATTGCCAGAATGGTACCACGCAACGATGGCATCCACGGCGTTCCGACTAAACCAGTCAGGACTCGTAAGCAGGCGGCGAAAAGGCGACCGTGGGCTTGGCCGCGATGCCCGATGCAAACCTCCGGACACGTTTGAGGACTGAGCGCGAGTCCCTCTCCACGCCAAAGGCTTTCGCAGGACGCGATGGCCCGAGATCCATGCGGCACTCCTGGCATGAATCCGTAAATCGATTCGCCTGCGCCGCGCACGGACCACGCTGCGTGCAGGATCGTGAGATCCGAATAACCGATGAGGAACGGCAGGGGGCCGGTGAAATCGTTAAGGACGGCCAGCAAGTCTAGACAGCCGTATCCGCCTCGTGCGGCCAGCAGGACATCGTGCGCCAGGGCCTGACGAAAAGTTGCCTGTCGTTCGGCCGCCGTCCGCCATGATCCGCTTCCAGAAACGACGGACAAATCCGCTGCGGGGACAAGTTCTCTGCCAATGTTGGCGGAAAACGCCGTGGCGGCGGCCAAAGTCACTGACAACCGCTCAGCAGGGAGGGCGTAGGCTGGGCACCAAAGAAACACCGTAGGCGATGTGATTGCGGGCATTGATGGCGCACCGTGGCCTGTGCCTTGGCGCCCGCAACCGGGCAGGTGTGGCACTGCCACTCAGCGCACATGTACGAGTGGCCGCGTTGACGGCCAGAAGTCGCAACCTACGGTCCGCGCATGGGTTTCGCAGGTAACTTAAACACGTTGTCGCTCGTCGAGGTATTCCAGACGGTCAACCGTATCCGTGCGACCGGGGTCTTACGCTTGGCAGCGGCAGAAAACGGTCGTGAGGTTGTTTTTTCTGATGGTGAAATCATTGGCGTCGGTTTTCGCGCTGGCGAAGAAAAATTAGCGTTACTGCGGCGATTGATCCTTGAAGGGCGTATTGATGCGGCCACGGCAGGTTCGATTAGTTCATCAAAACAAGATAGCGCGGTGGTCCTAGAGGTGCTTATCCAGCGCCAGCTGATTACCGAAGGTGAGATGTTAGAAGCCCTGCATCGCCAAGCGGAAGACGAACTTTATAATCTTTGTTCATGGGACTTTGCTGATTTCATTTTTCAGGATGCCACCGCCGATAATCCAGCCGTGATTCAACAGGTC
>JANMYZ010000102.1:0-3853 GCA_031382605.1 Planctomycetota bacterium
TTTACTCCTGCTGCTTCTGAGCCTGCTGCTGAGCCTGCGCTGGCGCCAGAAAAACGTTTACGCCCGACTGCGCCAGGAACAGGACCACTTTGTCGGACGAGTGGCGACGGGTGCTGAACAATGGTTCACCCCGCCTGCGACATTGCCTTATTTTTCTCGCCGTTTAGCTAGTTTGAACGGTTTCCTGCCATTGCCCATTCTTGAACACCTGCGCGCCGTGGTTGCTGGCACACGCCAGGATGAACGCAGTTACATCCCTGGGCACAAGCAAGGTGGCACGATTAGTTATGAACACTTGCACCGGCTCGCGCCTGAATTGGTGGCATTTTATCAATCACAAGTGCTGCGTGAATTAGTTTCAAATGTGGTTGGGGTTCCGGTAGTGAACACACCCTTGCACGATCAATCGTCATGTTCGCTATTGGTCTATGATCGACCACGCGACCACATCGGTTGGCACTTCGATCATAACTTTTATCGCGGTCGCCATTTCACCGTCTTGCTTTGCTTGGTGAATGAAGATCGCGTGCACGGCGGACTTTCTTCGGCTCACTTACAGGCACGCATCGATGGAGCCGAGGAAATCATCCCGACTCCGCCGAATACCCTGGTGATATTTGAAGGCGCTCAAGTTCTGCATCGCGTCACCGGCCTGGGGCCAGAGCAAACCCGCATTCAACTCAGTATGACGTTCTGCACCGACCCCAGTGCGCCATGGTTCAAATCAGTCATTCGAAGAATCAAAGACACCGCCTATTTCGGCGTCCGAGCGCTGTGGACCTGAACGGGCCGAAGTTCACGAAAGCTCGGTAAAATCCGCTTCGCAATCACCGCAGACCCAGTCCAGGCAGGACCAAGCATTCATTCCATCGACTACGGCTTCATCCCTTCGCGTTGAAGAAGAATCGACGGTCTATCGACAGTGGCCACTCGTCATCATTCCTGCGGGCCAGGCGGTGGCGCGTTCCTTGGCCTTCTATAGTCTCCCGCCCGGAGACGCACATGAGCCATGGCTGGATAGTTAGGTTCAGTCGACGTGGTTTCTACCCGAACGCGATGAGTGCTGAGTCCTCCACCAACGACGTCAGCCGATAATTCGATGAGTAAAAAAGACCTCAGCGAACGGGACATTTGCACTCAATTCATCACCCCAGCGATCACGGCGCCTGGAAAATGGGATCTCGCTACTCAGGTGCGCGAAGAAGTCTCGTTCACCAATGGCCGCATTCTGGTTCGTGGCAAGTTGGTAACACGCGGCAATAAAATGCGCGCGGATTACATCCTCTATCATCGCCCCAACCGCCCCTTGGCCGTGATTGAGGCCAAGGACAATACCTATTCAGTCGGCGCGGGCATGCAGCAGGCTTTGGAATACGCCCTGGCTCTCGACATTCCGTTTGTTTACAGCTCGAACGGCGATGCGTTTCTTGAACACGACCTCACGGCGAAGAAGGGCATCGTCGAACGCGAAATTCCCCTCGATCAATTCCCATCGCCCGATGAATTGTGGGCTCGCTATTGCGCCGCGAAAAATCTGACGCCAAAACAGGAACTGATTGCGACGCAGAACTACTACGACGACGGTTCGGGCAAAGCCCCGCGTTATTACCAAACAGTCGCCATCAACCGCACGGTCGACGCCGTTGCTCAAGGGCAGAAGCGTTTGTTGTTGGTCATGGCCACCGGCACCGGAAAAACCTATACGGCGTTTCAGATCATCTGGCGCTTGTGGAAATCCGGCGCGCGTAAACGCATTCTCTTCCTCGTCGATCGCAACATTTTAGCCGACCAAACCAAGACCAATGACTTCCGACCTTTCGGCACGGCGTTGACCAAGATCACCAATCGGCACGTCAATAAAGCCTTCGAAATTTACATCGCGCTCTATCAAGCGGTCACCGGCAACGATGAAGACGCCAACATTTACAAACAGTTCAGCCCGGACTTCTTCGACCTCGTGATTATCGATGAGTGCCATCGCGGCAGCGCCGCCGATGATGCATCGTGGCGTCAGGTGCTGGAGTATTTCACTTCGGCAACGCAGATCGGTTTGACCGCCACGTCGAAAGAAACCACTGAGATTTCTAACATCGCGTACTTCGGCGATCCTATCTATACGTATTCATTGAAGCAGGGCATCGCCGATGGCTTCCTGGCTCCCTATAAGGTCATCCGTATTGGTTTGGACAAAGACCTCGATGGCTGGCGTCCGGAAAAAGGCCAGACCGATCGCGACGGCAATGTCATTCCTGACCGCGAATACAACGCTCGCGACTTTGATCGCCAAGTGATCCTGACCAAGCGCACCGAAGTTGTCGCCGGCAAGATCACCGCCTTTCTCAAGGCCACCAATCGCTATCACAAAACCATCGTCTTCTGCGAAAATATCGATCACGCCGAACGCATGCGGCAAGCGTTGGTCAATGCCAACGCCGATTTAGCTGCCGATAATCCTAAATACATTATGCGCATCACTGGCGATAATGACGAAGGCAAAGCCCAGCTCGACAATTTTATCGATCCCGAAAAAACCTATCCGGTGATCGCGGTGACCTCGAAGCTCATGACCACCGGCGTCGATGCGCAGACCTGTCAGCTCATTGTATTGGACCAACGCATTCAATCGATGACCGAGTTCAAACAAATCATCGGTCGCGGCACCCGCGTGCGCGAGGATTACGACAAACTATTCTTCACCATCATGGATTTCAAACAGGCGACCGCACTGTTTGCTGATCCCGATTTTGATGGCGATCCGGTGCAAATCTACGAACCGAAAGATGGCGAGACGCTGGTGCCACCGGACAACGTTGATGATGGCACGGAAACGCCGGACGAAGCCGCCACTCGCCGCGCCGCTGAAGTAGCCGCCGGACATATGCCAACTCGCACCGGGCCGGGAACCACGCGTTACGTGGTTGATAATGTCCCGGTCACGATTGCGACCGAGCGCGTGCAGTACCTCGACGCCAATGGTCAATTGATCACGGAATCGCTGGTTGATTACACCCGCCGCAATATTCGCGGCACCTTCGCTAATCTGGATGCGTTCCTCACTCGTTGGCAGACCGCCGATCGTAAGCAGGCCGTGCTTGATGAATTAGCCACGCACGGCGTCTTTCTGGATGAAGTCGCCGCCACTGTGGGCCGTGATTACGATGCCTTCGATTTGATCTGTCATATCGCCTATGATCGACCGCCATTGACTCGGCGTGAACGTGCGGCCCAAGTGCAGAAGCGCGATGTCTTTGCTCGCTACGGAACTCAGGCCCGCGCGGTGCTGTCCGCGTTGCTCGACAAGTTCTGTGATTCCGGCATCAGCAGCGTCGAATCGATGGATATTCTCAAAGTCGATCCACTGCGTACGTTCGGCACCCCGCTGGAAATCCTCAAGATCTTCGGCGGAAAAGCTGATTACCTCAAAGCCATTCGTGATCTCGAAAACGCCCTTTACCCTCCGGCTGCTTAATCCATGTCCAATGTATCTAATGTCGTCAAATCCATCCAAGACATCATGCGCAAGGACGCTGGCACGTACGGCGATGCGCAGCGGCTTGAGCAAATGGCGTGGCTGTTCTTCCTGAAAATTCTTGATGATCGCGAGAAAGAACTCGCCGAGCTGCGTGATGATTTCAAATCGTCGATTCCCAAGCATTTGCGCTGGTCGACCTGGGCAACCGATGCAGAAGGGATCACCGGCGGCGCGCTGCTCGACTTCGTAAACGATACGCTGCTGCCCAAGTTGCAGAACATGACCGGGGGCAGTGACAAAATCGGCAGCCTGATTCGCATGACCTTTGCTGATGCCAACAACTACATGAAAAATGGCACGTTGCTGCGGCAGGTGATCAAC
>JANMYZ010000119.1:0-5504 GCA_031382605.1 Planctomycetota bacterium
CCGGTATAGGCACAGCCCAACAGACTGCGTGCGCCCACCAGAAATTCCGGCGCCACGATCGCGGATTTTTTATTTTGCGCGTCACAGGCCATGAGTTTGATCGCTTGGCCTGTCGGGTCGTGCCACACTAGGGCATACGCACCACCCAGCATCGGGGTGAGAAGCACCTCCGGTCGATAGCCATAATTCCCGCCTTGATTCAGCGCGAGCTGCTTCGGCAATGAACCGTCGACTTCAAACGGGAACTGCTCAGGCATCAAACTCCGTCCCGCGACGCGACACAGGTGCTGACGCCATTCCGGCTGCATTTTCTTGAGCGATTTTTCCTCCAGCAGCGTCTGGGTGAAATCATGCCCCGAGCCATCTTTTTCCACCGCCGCGCACAGTTTGGGCAAGAGGCTCCGATAGCGTTTCCCATGCGCGCCGAGCATGAAATCCATAAAGCTCAGCACCAATGCCGCGTTCTTATCTTGGTCTGCACCGCTGAAGCCCGCTGGGGTCAGCGACACCAAGGACGACACCGTTGGCATGAAGGTCTGGTCTTTCAACAAGCTCCGCAATTTTAGATCCTTGTTCCCATACGGCACCGAATTCGCGGTTGGCGTCACATAACTTTCCGAACGCATGTCCCACACGGAAAAGAACTCGGCCAAGCCGCGAGACAGGAATTCTGGCGTCAGCGTTTTTCCGGTGCAGAGCTGAGAAAAGGCCAAGCCAAATTCATACTGGAGCTCGGACAAGGGGATCGCGGAAGCGAAGTTGACCGTGCTGCGATCCTTTCCCGCCAAGACGTGAAACTCGATGTCGGTCTTACCGCTGTCGTTCGTCACCACTTTGTGCGCGCAGCGCAAACCATCGGCGGCCTGTATGCCGACTGGAGCGGCGGCTGGAGTGGCGGTCTTGAAGTCCTCTGGCTTGTCATGGATGACCAATTGGATGTTGCCGTACGTTATTTTTGAAAAGGAAAGCCCACTCACTTTGGTAAAGGTCTCTACTGAGGTCTCTAAATAATAGAAACCTGCCATAGCCATTTCGGCTGAGACATTCGTGCGCGTTGAGATGTTTTTAAATTTATTTTCCCAATAACCGTCCTGGCCCTTGGCAAGGCGCGAAGCATTACTGGTGATTCGCTTCTGTTCCGCGCTCGACCATTCCCACGGGACATTGGCCTGTTCGCCTGACCGCAAGAGCGGCGGAGTTGCCGCCATCGCAACAACCAGGAAGCAGCAGAGCGCGAAAAAACGAGAACAGCTCATGGGGAACTCCAGATAGATCGTTGCTCAACGTGCGCCGCAAAATTGCTGCGCAAGGCCAGCTTTTATCACGACATCGACTTATGACTACAGAACGGGATCTCATCCGATGAATCCAGTTCTGGCAAAGAAGCAAACAACGAACAGGAAGCGCGGAGACACCGAGATCGGAGGATGAGGAAGATGCTTGCTGGAGAGAATGAGCACTTTCCTACGCGTCTCCGCGCCTCTTGTTCGATTTTATTTCAGCTTTGATGAGCCCAAAGGAATGAGCCTAAACGCGTCAGTAGGAATTCAAATTTCCACCGCAAAGACGCAAAGACGCCAAGGAAAGGCAGGGTTTTGAATTCAATTTCGTATGATCAACGACTTCACCAAACGGATGAATCTTGTTTTTCATGTAAGTCCTTTGCGCTCTTTGCGGCTTTGCGGTAAAATATTTCTCTACTGCGTTTTTTAGGATGAGAAAAAACTTACATTAAACGCTATTTTTTTTGGCTGCTCGCAAACAGCCAGCCTGCGGCTTCAGCGCCAGGAGCTAACGGAGATGGTGATCAAAGCTCTCGTTAGCGATTTTGACGCGGATGTCGTTGTTCGTCAGCCGCTCAATACGCTCACCGATTCGCCAACCGTAATCGTTCCCGGCTTCAGTACTCGGGCATAGAGACGTGAGCGGCCAGGATTTTTTTCTTGGTCGAGAGCGTCAAAGGCACCAGCAATGAATGATTTAGCGATCTTGCTGCACGGAGCGGTGAAGCTGGTAATTTCTAAAATCACCGTGCCTGCAATCATCAAGCGCGTGCCAGGTGTGATGGTCGACCAGTTAAGTCCGGCGATGGTGATATTTTCACCGGTTGAGCCTGGGCGGATCGGATGGCCTTGGGCGGCGAGGTCGTCAATGATTTCTTGCGCCAACAGACATACCGCTCGGTCGGGTCCGCCGTGGTATTTCAAATTATGCTGACGGTCGCCCACTAATCCGGCGGCGGTAAGGTGACCTGAAATAACCGGCAATTTCGGAACTCCACCGTCGGAGCGAGTGAGCGAGGTAATGCGTCCAACGGTGGTCATCAGCGATTATCCGGTAATCAACTTTTTGATCTCAGCAAACTTCGCATCGCGCAGGGCGGCGGAGTCAGCTTCAAGATTGAGCCGCACCACGGGTTCGGTGTTGGAGGCGCGCAGATTGCACCACCAGTTCGCGAAACGGACAGTGACGCCATCGAGTTCAGCGACCTGAGCACCTGCGAGTTTGCGCAGGCGATCCATCGCGGCGTTGCTGTCGGCGACTTTGAAATTGATCTCACCGGTATGGAAATATTTTTGGAGTGGCTTGATCAAGCTGCTGAGGTTAGGCGCTTCGCTGATGATGTTCGCTAACAATAAGAAAGCGTAGAGGCCCGAGTCCGCGCCGTAGAAATCGCGAAAGTAGTAGTGGCCCGAGAGTTCACCCGCAAACGCGGCGTGGTGTTCTTTCATGGTGGCTTTGATGAAGCTATGGCCGACACGCGTTTCGACCGGGGTGCCACCAAGGCTGGTGATGAATTCGGGAACGACTTTCGAAGAGCGCAGATCGTAAGCGATGGTCGCCTTGGGCTCGCGGGCCAGATAATATTTCGCCAGCAACGCGGTCGTCAGATCGCAGGTAACGATCGCGCCGTTTTCATCGACCAACGCACAGCGATCGCCGTCGCCGTCGAAACCAGCGCCAAAATCAGCCTTTTCGGCGACGACGCGGGCGCACAGCCACTTCAGATTTTCCGCTTTCAGCGGATTGGCTTCGTGCATGGGGAAGCGGCCATCGGGATCGAAGTTCATCGGAATGACGGTCAGATTGGGAATCTTCGGCAGCAAATGCTGCAACATCGTACCGATGATGCCGTTGCCGCCATCAATCACGACCTTCAGCGGGCGCTTAGGCTGGTAGAGTTTGGCTAAGTACACTGCATAGGCGTCGATGGTGACCGCTTCATCAATGCGACCGCCAGCAACTTTGGTGATGATTCCAGAGCGCGCGAGGGCTTCGATTTCCTCCATACCGGTGCCGCCACCAATGGGCTTAAATCCTGGGCCCGTAATCTTGATGCCACCATAGGCGGCCGGATTGTGGCTTGCGGTAATTTGCGCGCCGCCAGCCGTATCAAGCATGTGCATGGCGAACGTCACGCCGGGCGTCGACAACATGCCGACATCGATCACGTGGACGCCAGCATCAACTAAACCTTTGATAAACGCTTCTTTGAGCGCAGGTCCGCTGACGCGCATGTCGCGACCAACGGTGTAGCGTTTTCCAGTGAGCTTGAGCACCACGGCCGTCGCGTTGCCGGTCTGATACGCCAGCGATTCATTGAGTTCCTGCGGGTAAAGACCGCGGATGTCGTAGGCTTTGAAAGGATCGGGCATAAGGGTCTCGCGACGGGTCAGATGGTGATAGCTGTGGACGCTAGGTGCGGTTGTCGGCGAGGGAAGTGGGCGAGAAAAGTGGGCGAGAAAGACTCTCGCTTGTTGTCTGTTGGGCTCACTCGAAGTCGAACTCAGCCATCGGCAAATGGCGGCATTGGGCAACCGAGCATCATTGACACCACGCGCAGTAATTCGGCCTCGCTCGGTTCGATCAGGCCGTCGGCGGCGATGGTCCAAGCGCAGGCATCAATAATGCGTTGCTTCAATCCCGTACTGGCTTGATTGAGTCGTAGCAGCGCGGCATCCAAGGCGGCAGGGCCGCAGCGATCAACGGTTAACATCGGTAGCGTTGCGCCGCGTTCGATCAGTCGTGCAGCGCCAGCGGCAAAAGCAGCGCGTTTCGCAGCGGGATCATGCGGGCCAAAGTGGGCCAGCGCCGACAGCAGCGTGGCCGCTGGTTCTAACAGCGGCGCGAGGGCATAGATCGCACTGGGGCGAGTCGTTGGCGGAGTAAGATGCGCGGACACCAATCGAGTTAAGCAATATTCCGTTGGGCTGATGATACCATCTGCCCGCGCGAGTTGGTCGAGCAGCGTGAGAAAAGCAGGGCGTTGGCTGGTACTTAATTGCTGCAAGGCGGGGCAGCAAATTTCCAACAATGGCAGGCGTGCGCGTGGATCGAGCGCGGCAACCAATGGATGAAGTCGGCGTACTTCTTTGCTCAGCGCCGGGTCGCCAGCGCGTTCCAGCAGATCAAACAACGGCACCGCCTTGATGCGGTCGCTGCCGCAGAGCAAGGCCACGACCACGGCGCGCGCGCTAAACGTATCGTGCGCAGCAGCGGCCAACGCTTCCGGCAGCGACGCTCGTATGGCAGCGCCGAACTCCACCTGGCTTGGACTAACGGTGCCGATGCGCGCGACGACTTGGTCAGCCGCAACCCGACGGCCTGATCCAGCGAGCGCAGAAACCAACCCTGTGGCAGGGGCTGCTCTCGCTTCAGACCTTAGCGCTATTGGTTGTTCGCTGGCCGCAGGAAAACTGCCGTCCCAGTGCGGATCAATGGCGCGGATGCGCTCATTCAATGGTGGATGCGTCGCAAGCAAACCCATGAACGGCGCGGTTACGGCATTGCCGAAAAACATATGACTCGCTTCGTTGGTGCGTGGATGGCTAACCAACGAACGGGTCGAACCGCCGCCAAGTTTTTTGAGCGCCGAACCTAAACCATCGGGATTACGCGTGAACTGAACGGCGGAAGCATCAGCCAGAAATTCCCGTTGGCGACTGATCGCGGCTTTGATCAGTTGCCCGAAAAAGTAGCCGATCGAACCGATGATCAGGAGTGCAATTCCACCGGCTAAAATTGCCAATGCACCGTTGCCATTTTTTGAGGATGAACTGCGGGTGTCGCTGGAACTTGCCGCCAAGCGCATGACTAAACGACCGGTAAGCGCGATCACTAAAATCCCGTGAATAAGTCCCATCAGGCGCAGATTGATGCGCATATCGCCGTTCAAGATATGACTGAATTCGTGCCCGATGACGCCTTGCAATTCATCGCGACTGAATTGTTGCAATGCGCCGTTGGTCACCGCTACGACGGCGTCTTGCTGACCGAGCCCAGCAGCGAAAGCGTTGATGCCTTCTTCGTGGTCGAGTACGTACACTTGCGGCATCGGCACACCGGAAGCGATCGCCATTTCTTCGACCACGTTGACCAATTGTTTTTCGCGTGGATGACGTTCAGGCTCTGCTGGTCGTCCACCTAATGACACCGCCACCGCTGGCCCACCGCCGCGTAACTGTGCGGTTTTGAACAGACTTCCCAGGGTGATAATTGCCAGA
>JANMYZ010000155.1:0-3572 GCA_031382605.1 Planctomycetota bacterium
GGTGGCTTGGCGCCACCGCCGTGTTGCTCGTGACCCGTTGCCGCACCGCCGCCGGTTGGCGCCAGCAAACTCGGCAGACCGCGGATCTGCGCCTCGCTGTCGAGCAGGAACGCACCACGGGTGACGATCTGCTGACCTTCCTCCAAGCCGCTGCGCACCAGCAACCAATCGTCGGCGCGCGCGCCCAATTGGACGGCCACCGGGCGATAACGTCCGGGCGCGACCACCGTGTAAACCAGATCGCGGGTGCCGAGGCTGAGCACGGCCTGCGCCGGAATCGCCAACGGCTGGCGTGCATCCGCGAGTGCCTTCAGCGCAGCGATCTGTTCGAGCGCCATGGTGCACACCGGGCACGCGCCCGCGCCATCAGCGAGCACGTCGGGATGCATGGGGCAGGTCCAGCGTCCCTCGACGCCAGTCGGGCCCGGACTGCCATCGACCGTCAGCGGCACGGCGATCTCGCCCAGCACGTACATGCCTGGACGCAGGCGTTGCTGCTCATCCGCCAAAACCACGCGTGCGCGTGCGGTGCGCGTCTCGGGATCCAGGCTCGGCTCGACCAGCGTCACCCGTCCGTTGAAACGTTCCCCTGGATACGTGTCACTAGTCACCGTCACCGCCTGACCGGGACGCACCAGGGCGAGATCCTGTTCGTGGATGGCCAGATGGATCCAGATCGAGGACAGGTCCGCGATTTTGTAGAGCGGCAAGCCCATCATCACCGGGGCATAGGCGTCGACCATTTTTTCTACCACCGTGCCGGCGCGCGGCGCGGTGATTACCAAGCGTTCCTGCGCTTTGCCGCTGGTGGCGATCTGCTCAATTACCTCATCGCTGATACCGAAGCGTCGTAGTTTGAGCCGTGCCGACGTGGCGATCAGGTGACCAGCAGTTGGATCGCGTCCGCTGAGCAGTTCCTGCTGCGCCATGATCAGGTCGGGACTGTAGATTTCCGCGAGGTGATCTCCGGCTTTCACCGGTACGCCGACGGAGCTGACGAATAATTTCTCAACATAGCCCTGCACGCGACTCGGCACGGTGGTCAGGCCTGCTTCGTTGAATCCGACCGTCCCCACCGCGCGCAGTCGGCGCACCAGCGCCCGCCGTTCAACCGCTTCGCTGGTGACCTCTGCCATCGCGACGTCGTGCGGCGTGATGGTCAATACTCCAGGGTCATGCCCAGCGTGCTCGTCGTGGTTGAGCGCAGGAACTGACGGCGGAGTAAAAGCGCCACGCACCAGCAGCCCGAGCACAAAAGTCAGCAGGCCGACGGCCACCAACAAAAGCATCACACGCATGGTGGTCATGGACGCTCCGCAGCGGCATCAAGGGTTGGCATCAGCATCCACAATTCGGCTGCGGCCATGCTGGCTTCAGCCTCGGCCATCACTGCCATCACTTCGATATCAGCCAGCATATCGAGGCGTTCGAACAACATGGCAGTGCTGCCTTGTTCCCCGGTGGCGGCTCCACTCGCGATGGTTTCCAGTTCCAGACTCAAACGTTGTTTGGTATCGCTGGCCACGGCGCGGGCGCGCAGCGCTTGTTCACGCGCACGGCCAACGCGAGCGAGCAATTCGTCGGCTTCCGCATTGGCCCCCGCCGCATCAAGGTCCGCCGCGTCTTGACGGCGCAGGGCGGCTTCCTCGGGTCCACGCCAAGCCGACGGGCGCACCGGTATGGCGATGCTCACACCGACGCGGTATTCATCGTACGCTTCGCGGCCTTCACGCTGCCAGCCTGCGCGCACGCCGACTTCGGGACGAGAACGACTGGTGGCGATGGTGAGTTGTGCCTGTGCTTGCAGATGAGCGGCCTTGGCCAGGCGCAATCTGGGATTGCGCGTCAGATCAACCTGAGTGACCTCCGGTAACCCAGGATCAGGGACCTCCGCCGAAACCGGTAATCCCAGCAGCGCCCGCCCACGACCAAGGGCATCCGCCGCTGCAATCTGTGCCTCGCGCGCTGTGACCTCCAGCGCTTGCGCGCGTGAATGCAAGGTCAGCACTTCAGCCAAGCGCGCGCCACCAGTCGCAGCAGCGGATTTGGCGATCAACTCAGAAAGATTCTCCGCACGTTTGGCATTCTCGCTGTACGCACTGGCCTTTGCCTGGGCAGCGCGCGCCTGCGCATGGTACATCGCCAGCCGGGCAAGAATGTCGCCGCGGGCCATCGCCAAATCAGCATCTGCCATGGCGACCTCAGCGGCGGCCATGGCCCGCATGCCATCACGTTCGCCCCAGCGTGGAAACGTTTGTCCCAGTTCGACCATGCCACCGAATCCGTACATCGAATCATCCGGCATGCGCATGTACTGCGCATCAAGCATCGGATCTGGCAACACTCCGGCCGCGCTGGCCGCCGCCCGTGCGGCATCGCGCCGCATGCGCGCCGCAGCGACGCGTGGGGCGTGGGCAATGGGATCATTGGCGCGTTGCTTGGTCGCTACGGCAGGTGACGTAGAGCTGGCGACCAACGAATGTGGCACGGTTTGCTCACGGTGAAAAGATGGGTTTTTAGCGCAAGAAATCAGCAGTAGGCTACCAATGAAAGCCGCTGCGACGTGGGAAATGAGCGTCATGAAAGTGTCCTCGGATCATGAAAAGGCAGATTGACCGAGCGGTGTCATCGTGAGGCAATGGCGAACATAAAACGTAGGAATGTTTTTCATCAACGCGGCAGAAGCAGGCGCAAAAGGCATGAATGGGTTTATGTGCGTTTGGCAATGCAGATGTTCGCAGCGTCCTCATCCCAGTCTAAATGCGCGGCGCGCCTCGCTTGAGACGCGCCGCCTGTGCTCATGGTTTGAATTGAGTTCCTGAACCAGGCTTGTTGAGATGCTTGTTCAGGGCTTTGGCCGGATCTTTTTTGAATTCATTACAACAAGTATCGGAACACATCGCCATGTGCATGTGCTTGGCGTCTGCGCCTTCACCCACGGTGACGTGAACTTTCGGCGGATTAGCTTTAGGCACTTCTTTGTCGCACATCGGACACACGGTGTTGATGATGGGCGTATCGGCGGCGCTTGAAACGCCAGCAAACGCTAGCAGTGCCGTGGCGATGAGAAGGTATTTAAACATGAAAATCTCCTTTGGAGATGGGGTGAACGGAAACCACGCGTCGGCGTGACAAACAGATAAATAGACAAGAAGGTCCGTATATCAAATGGAATCCGAAAATCTGGCGGGGGAATGATTCAATGGGCAAAGAATGCATGAGAAGAAGAAGAAGAAGGAAAAAGAAGAAGAAGAAGAAGAAGCGCGGGGCATCGTCAAGCCGCGATGAAGCAACGAACATGTGACGGCATCAGGGCCAGCGGATCAACGGCGAGCAAAAGCGTGATGAATGCTGACATGAATAAAACCACGAGAGCTCGTTAGGTGTTTCAAGAATTATTAAAATGAGCATATGCCCAAGGGGTGGAAGCGAGCCGCGCGGAAGTAATAATGATGTCATTTTTCTTTCGATTTGACCAAGGCGCGAGCACGCGGTGAACCATGCGCAACTCATATTCGGGACGAGTCGTTGGCGTGCCAAGAGTCTTCGGTGAGCTCTGCGGCTGGAATCGC
>JANMYZ010000195.1:0-1668 GCA_031382605.1 Planctomycetota bacterium
CTGCGGGATTTATTGTTACGGCAGCTGGCTCAACCAAAAACCATCGATCCGAATCGATGGATGACGGTGATCGCCACCACCACGGACGCCCAGATGTTGTCAGTGATTTTGCGGGCCCAACAGGACGCCGTCTCGCCATTCATGCTCGATTTATTAGTTGCCAGAGTGCGCGCGCAGGCGGTGGGAACCACGCCATTGGAAGTTGATGCGTTACGTCAGCATCGGCTCATGACCGCTGTTTTCGATTCGACCAGCCTCAGCCCCACCGATCTGCGCCCGCTGGCAGTGGCACTTCGCCCACGATTGACGCCATTTACCCTTGGTCCGGTGGAGCGATTCATCGCCCGTCATGGGGAAATTCGTAAGTAAATTAGCCGGTCGCTCAATCTAAAACCGGCGATGGGCTCACGCGGAGGCGCGGAGAATCTCCACGAAATCGTAACAACAGGCGATCACCCATCTGGTGAATGCTGCGCCACCTCCCAGCGAGTCCATCTTTGTGGAATCCTCCGCGTCTCCGCGCCTCCGCGTGAGATCTCGAAGGCCCCTTTTAGGCTCAACGATTCGTTATCGAATTTTGGGGATCCTGCGGTTCGCCTCTGGCCCACGCACTGCCGGGTCTATGCTCCCGCCCCTCCAGGAGCATCCATGGGTTTCAACTGCGGTATCGTTGGTCTGCCGAACGTCGGTAAGAGCACCATCTTCAATGCCTTGACTCAGACGCAGGCGGCGCAGGCGGCGAACTATCCGTTCTGTACCATTGAGCCGAACACCGGCATGGTGACGGTGCCCGATCCGCGCATGTGGGTGCTGCAGGGAATCGCCAAAACCGACAAAGTTATTCCAACGCAAATCGAATTGGTCGATATCGCCGGTCTGGTGAAGGGGGCTTCCAAGGGCGAAGGCATGGCAATGAATTTCTTTCGGCGATCAAAAACGTCGACGCGATTTTGCACGTCGTTCGCTGCTTCGATGAACCCAACGTCATTCATGTCGACGGCAGCGTTGATCCAGTGCGCGACATTGAAGTCATTGATCTGGAATTGATTCTGAAAGATCTTGATACCGCCAAAGCCAAACTGGATCGCTGCAATAAACGCAAGCAGCTTGATAAAGAAGCGGCCGCCGCAGTGCCGACCTTGCAAAAAGTCCTCGCCGGATTCGAAGCCGGTCAGCCAGCCCGCGCGCTCGATTTAACTCCAGAAGAAAAAGCCCACATCGCCGATTGTCATTTGATTACGGCCAAGCCCATGCTGTTTGTCTGCAACGTGCTCGAAGGCGACATCATCACCAACGGCAATCGTCACAGCGCAGCGGTCGCTGAGCACGCCGCCAAAGTTGGCTCGCGAGCGATCATTATTTCAGGCAAGATCGAAGAAGAACTGTGCATGCTGCCCGCCGACGATAAAAAGTCGTTCATGGCCGACCTTGGCATGAAAGAACCCGGCGTCGATCGTTTGGTCCGCGCTGGTTATGAAATTCTCGGCCTCGCCACCTATTTCACTGCCGGAGTAAAAGAAGTTCGCGCCTGGCAAATCAGCAAAGGCTTCAAAGCGCCGCAGGCCGCCGGAGTCATTCATTCCGATTTCGAAAAAGGCTTCATCCGCGCCGAAGTCGCCAGCTACGACGACTACGTGAAATACAACGGCGAAAAAGGCTGCAAAGAAG
>JANMYZ010000287.1:0-4096 GCA_031382605.1 Planctomycetota bacterium
GGGGCTCTCGCGATGAATCTGCTTTGGGTCGTTGAGCACATGAGAGGCCTAAAGAAACGGCGTTGGTTCGAGACTCAACCTGGGCGAGCCGCCCAGGCCACGGTTCATGCGCCCCTGAATACGCCTCTCGCAGCGTCATCCATGCGTCTGACGTAGGTCCATCACATGCATAAATATTATCGATCAGAACCATATCGATAAAAAATCTGCGCCCATTCTTGACAGCTAAAGGGTCCGCCTATGGTGCCCGCGCCTCTGGCACCCCCCATGTTACACACTGCCCTCCTTATCCTGGCTATGACCACGCCTGACGACCATAAAACGGTTCGTCACGACGTGATGAATGACGGTAAAAAGCAGGGCGATAGTAACGATTCGCATGGCTGGCAAAAAGGCTATGCCAACGCCTGGATGGTACTCGGCGCTGCTCCTGCGGGTCTCTTGATTGGCTACTTTATTGATCGCGAGGCAGGCACCACGCCATGGTTCATGCTTGGGTTGAGCATGCTATTTTTGGCGACCTCACTTTATCGCTTGGTCAAGGACAGCGGTAAATGAAGCCAGCGACACGATCTGAGTTGCTCCGCCTTGCCTTGACGTTGGCGCCGGCGTTGGCGATCACCGCAATCGGTGGCCTTGCCCTGCTTGCCGGGATCAATTGCCTTGGCCTCGTCATTGGCGGCGCGATCGCCACGGTCTTAGTTGGATTCGGCGGCTTGGCCGTTGCTGCCAGCCACGGTGCATCCCTGCCGGTTGCTGCGTCCGCCGCGCTCGGCTCTTTTGTGGTTCGCATCGGCGGTGCGGGTGTGGCCGCCGCCATCTTTCATAATCATCACTTGGTCAACGGTATTATGAGTGGACTCGCTATCGGGTTGCTGGCTGCTCTGGCTCTCGATCTCTTGACGTGGTTCCGTGTCGCATGCAGCGCGGATGCCCTCATGACCAATGTAAAGGAATCGGCTCGTGTCTGACGAAGTTCCCGCGACGATCCCAATCAGCAAACCGGCAGTCACCGCAGTAAATAACGCGGTGGAGTCACCTGCTGCCACGTCCACGGTTGTCACTGCTGCCACTGCTGCCACTGCTGCCAACGCCGTTCACGGCGAGGCCAATGCTGCCAATGCGAGCCCAGCGCACAGCGCACACCACGCAGATGCACACGCGTTCGACTTCGATGCGCTCAATGCCAGTCATAACATGCCGTATTCGGCGGTTGAATGGGTGCATGGTCATCCGGCGCTAATCTTGAACGCTGGCGAATATGCCCAGGTCAATTGGGCGCGCCTGAGTTCAACCGATCAATTTTCCAAGGCTCAACCCGATGCGGGTTACCAAACCTGGGCGAATGAAATCGTTAACCAGGCGACCTACAAAGGTGTGCCCGCTGCCGAATTGGCCAAGGCCATGACTGTCGCGCGCGACGAAGCGTGGCTGGGTGCCTTTCCGAAGCCGCTCGCATTTTTTAATCATCAGACGTTTTGGTCGACTATCGCTCTGGTGCTGACGACGCTGATTTTACTGGTTTTTGCCCGTCGGCGCGTGACGCAACACAATCCGGTTGGCCGCGTCCAACATATGATTGAAGCCTTGGTGCTGTTCGTGCGCGACGATATCGTGCGCCCAAACATCAAACATCACCCGGACGCTTGGGTGCCGTATTTTGGCTCGCTATTTATTGCCTTATTGGCCTGCAATCTTTTCGGCCTGATTCCATTGTTCGCCTCTGCAACCGGCAATATTGGGGTCACCAGCGCCCTCGCGCTGACGACGGCTTTTCTGATGATTTTCATGGGTATTAAAGAGAACGGTCCGGTGATGTTCTGGATTAAGCTGGTGCCCGTGCAGTGGTCATGGCATCCCGGCAACATGCTGCTGTGGATTTTCTTGGCCTTCAGCGAAACCCTTCAGTTGGTCATTCGTCCGCTCGTGCTCGCGATTCGCTTGTTCGCCAACATGCTCGCCGGTCACTCGGTCTTGCTGGTGTTCGCCACTCTCGGTTTCATCGTCTATGCAAGTGACAACAGCGCGATCGGCATGTCCACCACGATGGGCGTGTTCGGCTGGTTCTTGACCGTTCTCTTCTACGCCCTCGAACTCTTGGTAGCACTGCTCCAAGCGTACATTTTCACCTTGCTTAGCGCTGTGTTCATCGGCCTCTGCGCCCACCCAGAGCACTAAGTTTCACCCTTTCATCCCCGTGTCATAAGGACTACCCCATGTCGGACTTCGTCACTATCGCCCACGCCGTCATCAACGCCATGCCGCTCGCTGTTGCTGATGCCTCTACCGATGCCGTGGTTCTGGCTGCTCAAGCCACCGCCAACGGCGCACTCGGCATTGGCAAAGGTATTGCCTACGGTGCTGCCGCCGCTGGCGCCGCTATCGGCATCAGCTTGGTCGTCGCCGCCACCCTCAATGGCATCGCTCGCCAGCCTGAGCAAGCCGGCGCTCTGCGCGGCCTGATGTTCCTTGGCATCGGCTTTATCGAAGCCCTCGCCCTGATCGGCTTCGTGCTGGTGTTCATCATCAAGTAAGCGGCTGCCCGCTATCGGCGGGCAATCCGGTTTGCTGTACGTCCCAACTTCGGACCGACCATGAACGAGTTTCTCGCTTCTAATCTCGCCAGTTTTATCTGGACTCTGAGCATCTTCGTGGTGTTCGTGCTCATCTTCCTCAAGCTCGGCGTCAAACACGTCCTGGCGGCGGTCGATGCGCGCGAAGCCAAGATCGCTCGCGAGCTGAAAGAATCTGAAGACGCGTACAGCAAAGCCAAGCTGCTAAAAGAAGAGCTCGACCGCCAATTCAAAGGCGCCGAACTGAAGATCAGTGAGATGATTAAAGAAGCCGCCCGCGATGGTGAAGCCATCCGTGCAAAAGCGGTAGAAACCGCGCGCGAAGAAATCGACGCCGTGCGCAATCGCAGCCTGCGTGAAATCGAAGCCGCTCGCCACGCAGCGATCGTGCAGCTCAAAACTGCGGTCGCAGAAGTTGCCATTCAGGTCGCTGAAAAAATCGTACGCGAAAAATTAGATGCCTCGAAGCAAGAGTCGGTCGTGGGCGTCGCCCTCGACGCGTACGAAGCTCGTCTGGTGAAGGCGAACTGATATGGCTGCTGGCACCGTCGCCGGAGTTTACGCGCAAGCGTTGCTCGCCCTCGCTGAAGAGCGCGGCAGCACCATGCAGGTTATTGAAGATAGCCGCGAAGCGCTTGATGGCTTGTCGTCGGCGCTGCTCAGTCAGCTCGATGATCCGCGCCTGGGCAAGAATAATGCCAAAGAAGTCGTCCGTAATGCTTTTGGCACCAAGCTCAGCAAAGAAATCGTCGACTTGCTGCAATTGCTGATTGATCGCAATCGCCTGGCGGATGCGCCAGCGATCTTCGCTGAAGTGGTTCGTAGTGCTGAAGCAAAAGTCGGCTTAGTACGCGTGCACGCGGTCACCGCCCATCCGATCACCGCTGCTGAACTGACGTTATTGACTGACCGATTGAAGAAATCCATCGGCCCAGGCGTGATCGTTCAGGCCAGCACCGATCCGACACTGATTGCCGGGCTGACGCTGCGCTTTGACGATACCATGCTTGATGTCAGCGCCCGCCGCATGCTCGCCGAAATGAAGCAGACCATTCTTACTGCCCCCGTGGGCGCCAACCTCTGGAGCGAGTAACCGGCCCTCTTTCGTTCACCGAAAGCGCACCGCACTTGTTCATCACCGTTCGACCATTCGTTTAAGGAGTTCCCGTGAAAATTCGCGCCGATGAAATGACCGCCGTCATCAAAGAACAATTGAAGAACTACGGCGCCCAGGTGGTAGTCGACGAAGTGGGCACCGTCGTCCAAGTCGGCGACGGCATCGCGCGCATCACCGGACTGTCGAACTGTATGGCTGGCGAAATGATCGCCTTCGACAACGGCGCTTACGGCCTCGCGCTCAACCTCGAAGAAGGCAACGTCGGCGCGGTTATTCTCGGTGACTTTACCACCCTCAAAGAGGGTGGCGTCGCCAAGCGCACCAAGCGCGTGCTCGAAGTTCCGGTCGGTCAGGCCCTGCTCGGCCGCGTGGTCGACGCGCTCGGCAATCCCATCGACGGCAAAGG
>JANMYZ010000199.1:0-7069 GCA_031382605.1 Planctomycetota bacterium
AAGACGCTAAGGAAAGGCAGGGTTTTGAATTCAATTTCGTATGATCAAGGGCTTCACCAAACGGATGAATCTTGTTTTTGATGTAAGTCCTTTGCGCTCTTTGCGGCTTTGCGGTAAAATGGTTCTCTACTGCGTTTTTTACGATCACCCAAATGGTGTCCCGCTATTTCGCGGTAACGTCAGGCCTCTTCCTCTGGTGCTCTATCGCTGCGTTTCGGTTTAAATATTACCTTCAACAATCGATTGCGCGGTAAACATCAGCTTCCGGTATTCGCCTGCCTGAGTGTCAGCGGGGACGATTTTTTCCACATCGCCGGAATTACCTTGATTGCCTCGGTCATCGGTAGTGATGACTTTTTTATCAGGCGAAATGGAGAAACTGTCCGGCGACCACCCCTGGGCTAACGCGCCGCCAATTCTGGCTCGACGGGCATCGATGTGCAGCATTTTATCCTTATCAAGATAGGCCTGCCCACGATACGAAACCACGACTTGGTTACGAGCAACCACCGGGTTACCAGCAATTGCAGGAAACTGTTCCGGGGTAACCGCCAACGTAACAATCCAACATGATTTCATCAGCCCAGCACTGCCATCGATGACAATCAAGGTGCGATAATTATCCCACCGCACAATAATGGCGCTGGGCTGAGCTGGCGCATGTGGAGGTGGAATATCCGGCAGTTGGCCGATCTTTCCGTCCAGGCTCATTTCACCGTCATCGATGATGACACCATTCTGAAAATCAAATTCCGCTTCATTCACCAGCGCTTCATTCACCAGGATGGGCACGGGCAGCGGGAAAACCGGAACGGGCAACAAGTCCTCAGCAACGGCAGTGGCGACAGTCGCCATGACGATGAACGCGGAGCCGATGAAGCGCTTTTTTAAGCCACCCGTAAGCCAACCAGCCCCCGCGCCAAACCATGAAGCACAGCGTAGCGCTGGTAGCGCCGGCTGCGTCTGCTGGGTCTGCTGCATCGTCTGCTGCTTCATGGTGTTCAGAAATTGCGGCGCTGTCTGGTGGAGGGAATGCCGTCAGCGATGCGGTATTTGGTCACCGTGCGACGACTGATATCCAGGCCTTCTTTTGCCAACTTGTCGGCGATTTCTTGGTCAGACAAGGGGTTTTTAGGGTCTTCTGTTTGAATGAGCTTTTGAATCTTGATTTTGACCGATTTTGAGCTCTCGGCTTCACTGCCGTCTTGAGTGGCGATGCCACCAGAAAAGAAATTGGCCAGTGGGATGATCCCACTGGGAGTTTGAATGTACTTGTCTTTCACCGCACGGCTGACGGTCGCCACGTGCATGCCGATCTTGTCCGCAATGTTCTGGCGCATCAGTGGCCGCAACTGCTCGACACCATGTTCGAGGAATGCGGTCTGATGTTTGATGATCTCGGTAACGATGCGCAACAACGTGCGCCGACGCTGAGCGATCGCGTCGATGATGAAGCGTGCTCCAGAGATTTTCTCTTTCAGATAGTCTTTTTCTTTCTTATCGGCGCTTTTCTCGTACAGGTCAAAATACGATTCACTGACGCGGACCTTGGGCAAATGACCGTCAGGAACGCTGACCACCCATTCTTCGTGTTCATTGCGTTCAACCATGACGTCGGGGATGACGTATTGGCTTGCCCCAGCAGCAAATGGCAAACCCGGTTTGGGGTCAAACTGCGCGATGACATCGACGCCTTCTTTGACCCGCTCGACATCAACGCTCAAGGCTTGAGCGATCACCGGCAGGCGATTTTTCAGAACGTTATCAAGATGATCACGGACGAGGGTGATCTCGAAGGCGTTGTCGCCGGGTTCACGCTGCAATTGCAGGATTAAACAGTCACGCAGATCACGCGCGCCAATTCCGGCAGGATCACAGCCACGCACCAATTCCCAGGCCTGTTCCGCGTTATCGAGTTTTTCTTCAGGAAAGAGCTCGTTCAGCGGCTGTTCCAAATATCCACGCCGAGAGAGCTGCCAGCAAATGTCCGCTACCAGGTCACGGACTTCGGGGCTCATCTCGGTAAAACGAAGCTGCTCAATCAGGTGTTCCGCTAAAGAGGGCGCCTTGCTGGGTGCTGCTTCCAGCGCGGCCATTTTATCTGGGCGATCTTCGTCAGGCAGACCGCTGCCGGTACGCGGCTTCCATAACCAGTCCTGGTCATCGTCGCGCATGCGGTCGGATATATGGCTCTCAATCGTTTCGCTCGACCGCTCGAAACCGTGATCGCGCTCTGCTAAGCCATCGGGAATATCGCTGTCCGATGGCCCATCTTGATCGATGACCTCAAGCACCGGATTACTCTCAACCTCATTCATGAGCCGTTCCTCAAGCGCCAATTGCGGGAGCAAAAGGATCTCAATCGACTGGATCATCTGCGGGGTGAGCTTAAGTTTTTGCTCCATCCGCAGGTTGAAATTTTGACGCATCTGGAGGGCCATGAGCACTCATCCTCATCGCCGCGTGCCACCCTTGTTTTCTCTGGGTTGGTCGAAGCTCAGCAAAACTTACGCCAATTATGCGCACGGCGCAAGCGAGCCGCACGACAAACCCTCTTTCGTCACCGAACGCTCTGTCCTACCTCCTAACGTCATCACCCGATTCGGCTCACCACCAAACACGGCCCAGGTCAGACTCACTCTCATGTTGAACCACCATGTGGTGCAACTACATTGCGCCCTCTGCTGCTATGACGTACCGAAAAAGAAAAGGAAATAGAACGTGATCGACAGTCCGGTGGGTTCGGCCTCGCTGAGCGATCCGTTCGAAGCATTTGCTGAACTCGTCCTCCTGAATGGTTGGGCTCCTCGGACGCATTTGAACACCGCGCGTGAGCAGCTGATCGCATTGGGAAAACAGGGGCTTTTTAAAGACCCACGCGGACTCGGCCGTTACCTGGTAGAACACGGCGTGCTCAACAGTGACCAGATGGCTGACTTAGGTGCCATTCTCAAACAGCAGCTCAATTTCCCCGACTACCAACTGATGAAAAAGCTTGGCGCCGGTGGCATGGGAACCGTGTTCCTCGCCAAGCATACGGAAAGTCAGCAGATACTGGCGATCAAAACGATTATTTCTCGCCTAAAAGAAGACCCTGATTTTATTGGCCGCTTTCACCGCGAAAGCAAAGTGCTGGCTGGGCTCGACCATCCGCACATCGCTAAGGTTCTCGATAGCGGCGATAGCGGTGACACCTGTTACATGACCATGGAGTACGTTCAGGGTCCAAGCTTGGCGAAATTGCTGAAAGATCACCAGGTTTTGCCCGAACGCTACGTCCTTCGCATCATCAAGCAGGTGGCCGAAGGTTTGTCTTACGTTTACCAAGCTGCCCAATTGGTACATCGTGACATCAAGCCAGAGAATATTTTAATCAGCCGAAACCCCCTCTCGACGGAGCCTTTCCCGGCGGACGACGAAGCTAAACTCATTGATTTTGGTCTGGTTAAACCCGTGCACGATGACGAACATTTAACTCAGACCGGCATGACCATCGGAACGCCGCTCTACATGTCGCCCGAACAAATTCGCGGTGAGAGCATTGACTGCCGCAGCGATATCTACGGTCTTGGCGCTACCATGTACCACCTGTTAACCGGAACCACGCCCTTCATTGGCACCAGCCCTGGCGCGATCATGAGCGCGCATCTGACTCAGCCCGTGCCTGATCCCACACAGCGGGTCCCTGGGCTGCATCGTCTGACCAAAGAGTTGGTCATGATGGCCATGGCAAAGAAAAGTGATCAACGCTTTTTGAGTTTTGAGGCTTTCCTAAAAGCCATCGGACAGGCGATGGAAGAGCTTGGCGAAAGACATAGCACTGGACCAAAACTGCTACGCAAACCGCTCGTGCTCAAAGCTCCAACACGCATGCCAGCGCCCACTCAGTCGATGACGTCCATCGCTGAAACTGGTCCGCATGGCCATTCAACTGATCTCATCGAAACCTCCGATCGGATTGTCAATAAATTCAAACTGAAGCACGATTCGCATGAGAATGCCTCGGGTAACGGCACCAATGTGATGATCAATCATGCCATGGTCGAAAAACCGACGGTCAAAATGCAGGCGCGCAGTTCGCAAATTCTTGGAGTGCCAACGGAAGCCGTGAAGCGCTCCGGCCTCAAAAGCAAAGCCTTCGACGAAGAGGCAACAACATCACTCAGCATCGGCCTCGTTCCCTGGGTGGTCTTGGTTGCCGCCGTCGCAGCGCTCGTCCTGTGGTTTGTCCTTTAGTAAAACTGACACCGATTTCGCCCCAGTTGGCGCTGGCGCCGGTTTGCGCCAACCGCGCATAGCGTTTTCACTGACGCCGCTAGCATCCCGCCCCGTGCAGTTCACCGGTCGCCACGTCATCTCTATTTCCGACTTCTCGCGCACTGATTTGGTGCGCGTGCTTGAGCTGGCTCGCAGCATGGAAACCACCGGCCCAGCGGCGCGGCTTGACGGCAAATTGATGGCCACGCTGTTCTTCGAACCCAGCACGCGTACGCGGCTGAGCTTTGAAGCGGCGATGCATAAACTTGGCGGCAAGGTCATCGGCTTCAGTGATGCCGGTTCGACCAGCACCAAAAAAGGTGAAAGCTTGGCCGACACCATTCGCATGGTCGAACGCTACGCGGATGTGATTGTGATCCGTCATCCACGCGATGGCGCAGCTCGCTTAGCAAGTGAAGTCAGTGCCGTGCCGGTGATCAATGGCGGCGATGGCGGCAATCAACATCCCAGCCAGACGTTTCTTGATCTCTATACCATTGCCAAAGTGTTCCCTGCGCTGCTGTCTGGCGACCGTGAACTCACCATCGCGTTCGCCGGTGATTTACGCTACGGACGCACGGTACACAGCCTGCTGACGGCCTTGTGCCATTTCCGTGTCAAGCTGCTGCTGGTCGCTCCGCGTGGCTTAGAAATGCCGGATCAATACTTACTTGCGGCGGCGCACGCTGGGTTGTCCGTGCAAGAAGTTCCGACCCTGCAAGACGCCATCGCTCAGGCCGATGTGTTGTATATGACGCGTTTGCAAGAAGAGCGTTTCCCTGATCCGCTTGAGTTTGATCACATCAAACATTCGTACCGCATCACGGCGGCGATGCTCACCGGAGCAGCCGAACATCTGCGCATCCTTCATCCGCTTCCACGGGTGAACGAAATCGCCATCGATGTCGACGCCACTCCGCATGCTCACTATTTTGCCCAGGCGGGTAATGGTATCCCCGTACGCCAAGCGCTGCTCAGCTTGGTCATGGGAGCCAAATCATGAAGCTCGCTGATGGCTTTCTCCCAATAAAATCCATCAATTTCGCGGAGGCATTCCCTCGTGGTTGACTCCGCCTTCCCCAGCGATCCACCGACGTCGACCAACACGCGCGTGCGTCAAGTTGAAGCCATCGTTCATGGCACCGTCATTGATCACATTCCTGGGCACATGACATTGAAAGTCGCCAACTTGCTGGCGCGCGAAACCGACCAAGTGTCGATCGGCATGAATCTGCGCTCAGCCCGTATGGGACGCAAAGGTGTGGTCAAAATCAGCGGTCGCGAGCTTGATGCCCGCACGTTGTCATTACTCGCGCTGATCGCACCGAGCGCCTCGGTCAGTATTATTCGCGACACTCACGTGATCAGCAAATTCACCGTGCCGATGCCTAAATTTTTCGAAGACATCGCTCGTTGCGCGAATCCCAATTGCGTAACCAACCATGAAAAATGGTCGAGTCGGCTTGAGGTCGTCAGCGCCAATCCACTCGCCGTGCGCTGTGTTTATTGCGAGCGCGGTTTCCCGGCAGATGAACTCGCCCTGATCTGATCAGCTCCGGCTTTTGCCGCTCGTGCCCGCCCGCCGTCGTTAGCCTTTATTAATTCCCAACTCATCCATCCGTTTCTTCAACGTGATGCGATTAATCCCCAGGATTTCTGCGGCGCGTAATTGATTGCCCTCAGTGCGCGCCAACACCTCGCGGATCAGCGGTTCCTCCACAGCGTCGACATAAGAAGCGTAGACGGACCCAGGATTCTGCAGGATCAGCTTAGCTGCCAAGGCGGTTGCCGCCGCGTTGAATGACGACAACGCCGGCACGTCCTCCTTCGCACTGGGTAAAGACAGCTGACTTGCGCCGATGATGCCGCCAGTTGCCAATACCGCCGCCTCTTCCAATACATGTTTAAGTTCACGCACATTTCCAGGCCACTGATGTCGCCGCAAAAGAGCCATCGCATCGTCAGTCAAAGCGAGAGCACGGCCCAACCGCTGAGCAACACGTCCCAACAAATGTCGCACCAACGCCGGCAAATCATCAAGGCGATCGCTCAATCGTGGCATGGTGATGGTGACGATGCGTAAACGATACGACAAGTCCTCGCGAAAAGCACCGCTCGTGGTGAGCTTGCTCAGATCACGATTGGTTGCCGCGATCACGCGCACGTCGACGCCCATTTCCTGCTCGCCACCAACGCGCGTGAAGCGCTGATCTTCTAAAAAACGCAGCAGTTTCACCTGAGCCAGCGCGGGTAATTCACCGACCTCATCAAGGAATAACGTACCGCCATGGGCCGCCTCCACGCGACCGATTTTGCGTGCGCGGGCGTCGGTAAACGCGCCAGCCTCATGCCCGAATAACTCACTCTCGACGAGATTTTCAGGCAATGCCCCGCAATTCACCGCGATAAACGGCCCATCACGCCGTTTCGAATAACGATGCAGTGCACGCGCCACTAATTCCTTACCCGTACCGGACTCACCACATACCAGCACGCCCAGATCCGTTGCGGCAGCAGCAGCAATACGCCGGTACACTTCCTGCATGGCTGGAGTCGCGCCAATGATTTCGCCATCGCCACTTTTCAAATCCGTGCCCGGTTGAGCCGCCGCAGCCAAAACATCTTCGCCCAAAGCCCGCCGCACCAGATCAATGGTCCGATCCAAATCGAGCGGCTTTGGCATATAATCGAAAGCGCCACGACGCACCGCTTCGACAGCGGTTTCCATCGTCCCATGCGCCGTCGTCACCACCACCGGTAAGTTTGGATAATCGGTCTTAAGTCCGGCCAACAAATCGAGGCCAGATTCACC
>JANMYZ010000201.1:0-8741 GCA_031382605.1 Planctomycetota bacterium
CACCTGGTACCGTAAAGCGGCAGAACAAGGAGAAGTCGAAGCGCAACGCAACCTTGGGATCTGTTACGCGACAGGTGCAGGAACGTCGAAAGACATCGTCCTAGCCGCCACCTGGTATCGCAAATCGGCAGAACAAGGAGATGCCAGTGCGCAATGGTTCCTGGGCTTCGACTACGCCAAAGGTATCGGCGTTCCCAAAGACGATTTATTGGCGTATAAGTGGCTCAACTTATCTGCGGCCCAAGGCATTGCTGACGCAGCAAAATTAAGAGATGAAATTTCTAAAACGATGACGCCAGCACAAATCGCTGAAGCTCAGCGTTTGTCGCGGGAATGGAAGCCGGCGGAGGGGAAGAAGTAATATTCGTCGGCGGCGCAGTTAAAACTTGCCGTAGATCGCATACGTAAAGGCAGAAATCGATAAGATAGTTATCGATGAGGCAAGTGCGATAAAAACAGGATACATATCGTTTTCGGATACAGATGATTTTTTCTGTAGCACGTGAGTGGATATGATTAATATGGCAAGATACAAAACGGGAAATCCGACTACGGATAGCCAAAACGCCGGTAGAAGACCTTCTCCATATGGTGTCCTGCCCCTATACTCTCTGAGTGCGATGCCGAAAAAGGCGCCACAGGAAATAAAGTTTAAAACGATTCCGATTATGAATAATAGTATTCTCATTATTTTATTGGTACATCTTCCGTGAGAAATTTGTAATTCGTGAGGTGTAATTCATGGTGTTGTGAAGGGATCGTTTAGCTCGGCATCGAGTCGCAAGGGGATCGATTTAGGCGGTATAGGCAATGCTGATCGATGTCTTCTACGGTTTTTACGCTGTAGTCAGTGCCGTGCGATATCATGGCGTAAGTGCAACGTGCGAATGCGGTGTGCATGCCATGGGGAACGCAGGCTTCATCCAAAGCCCCTGTACAAGGAAACACCCCGTGAACTGATGTTCACGGGGTGTGTCTGGTGCCCAAGACAGGACTCGAACCTGCGACCTCCGCATTACGAATGCATTGCTCTACCACTGAGCTACTCGGGCTGACGGGCCGGAAAGCTATGACGACCGCGTGGACCCGCAAGCCTTGCCTCAAAATCGGCAGATGAGGCGATGATCCGAACTTACGTTTGTTACGGAAGTACCGTGTAAAAGCGATAAAAATGACAGTAAAAATGACAGCTGCCGAGAGCGGTCGATCTAGGCGAGGGCGACTTTGAAGACTAATTTGCGGTACGTGACGGCGACCTCGCCTGGATGGCAGCACGGTTTGTGGGCGTCTTCTGGCCAAAAGATCGCGAACTCATGCGGACGAACGACCAGTCGCGTGGGTAAATCGACAGGTTGCTGATAAAAACAGATGTCGTTGTCGGGCTTGAAATCTTCGCACAACGTCAGCGCTGCACGTGGCATCCACTCCATGATTTCTGGACCTTGCAGATTGATCTGGATGTCGATGTAGCGGCGATGGGATTCAAAGCGTTTGTGTGGTGCGGCGATGGTCGGGCCAGATTCCACGATGACGAATAAGTCGTCACCGTGAATCGGATAACGGCCATCGGGTTTGGCCAGGTGACTGGGCTCTTGGCACCAAGCGAAAGCGTGCGCAAAACGGGGATGCAGGCTGTGGTAGCGCTGGGCATTCGCGAGCGTGTCGTGAATCATGGCGTGGTGGTGGTGCTGGTGGGATTCGTAGGCTGCGATTGAATAAATGCGTCTAGCGCAGCGATGCTAGCGAATGCCGTTTTACCGATTTCCATGTTGGGGATGCGAATGCCGTAGGAGCGTTCGACGATGACGGCAAGTTCAAGTGCATCGATGCTGTCCAGGCCAAGTCCTGTGCCGAACAAGGGCGCCTGCGGATCAATATCGGCTGGCGTGATGTCCTCCAAATTTAATCCGGTGATGACCTTTTGGGCTAAGCGCTGTTGAGACTCGTTCATCATCGGCACGGTAAGGCGGTCGTTCATCACGCAAGGGTGACGAGTCTTGTTTCAACCTCGTTGATCCTAAAAACCGCAGTAGAAAACCATTTTACCGCAAAGCAGCAAAGAGCGCAAAGGACGTAGAACTAAAAAGAAGTTCACTCATTTAGTGAAGCCATCAATCATCTAGATTTCGAGTCTAATCCTTGTTTTCCTATGTGCCCCAGCGGGGTATTGCGTCTTCGCGCCTTAGCGGTGAAAGTCTGGATTCCTACTGTCGCGTCTAGGTTGATTCATGCCGATTCAGGCCGATTTATTCAACTGTCCACCACTGCGCATGAGCAAGATGCGGTGGACGATCAGCCTCAATCCATGCGATCAGTACGCCAGGAATGCCATCGGCTAAAAGATCGTGGGCCAAAGCCTGCACCGCGTTTTCGTCAGCACCATGCACGCTCAGGCCTGGGCCACGTACTCCCAGGCGAATACTGGCTTCGCCGATGGGCGTCGTTGGCAGCGTGTAAGGGAAGCGTTGCGGATCGACGGCCTGTATGCGTACCGCGTGATCATGCAGTCGATCGGATCCGGCAGAGCCACTGCGCGTGGCGAGTATCAGTGCGCTATTTTCAGGAAATGGACCCAGCAGGTGTCCGAGTGCGACGAAGGCGCGGCAAGCGAGGTCCATTCTTCCCCAGGTGGCTTCAACTCGCCCGAGCACGCAGCGCGCGGAGAGCCGTGGTAAGCCGTCGTTATCGCTCGGCTCGCTCCATTCTGCGTGATCATGGATGCCGTCACGTTCGCGTTGCCAACCGCTGGCATTAAGTCGCGCCCAGGCGCGTTGGCGTGGGGCGCAGGTTGGCAAACCAGATGGCGGGCGCGCGCCCAATACCAGAGCGCCATTGATTCCGCCAAAACCAGCATTGGCCAAGAGGATCGTTCCGGCTGGCAAAACATGAACACCGGGTGGCAGCACGTGGATAGCTCCGGCACATCCGGCCTGTTGGAGATTCGCGCACCCAGGCGTGCGATCACGTTGGCGGATGCGGACTGCAAGAGCGAGTTCGCTGACGCCACATGCGCCCAGGCTGTGACCAAGCATTCCCTTAAAAGCAGTGACGGGTGTCTGCGGGCAAACCGTGGCATAGGCCAAGCTTTCGCTGTCATCATTAAAGCGCGTGCCCGTACCGTGAGCGATGATCAGCGCTGGATGGTGGTCGTCAGCACGGTGCAACGCAGCGCGCAGCGTGCGGGCCAAACCGCTGCCATCACGGGTTGGCCCGGTCAAGTGATTGGCATCCATGCCGCCTGCCCAACCTTGCAGAAATAAATCGTGACTGGTGAGCTCAGTAGATTTTTCCAGTACGACCGCAGCGATGGTTTCGCCAAGGCGCAGCCCCGCACGTTGCGCATCAAATGGCCGACAGCGAAGTGGGTCGAGTGCTTTCAGTGCAGCAAAACCCTGATGAATGAATGGGCCGATGCGGTCAGCACCGATGACGATGACTCGTCGCCAACGCCCGGCAAGAATTCCGCGCGCGGCGACGGCGAGCGCAAGCGGACCGCTCGCGCAGGCGCCGCTGACCGCAAAACCAGTGCTGTTCAACGCTGCCGCCATTTGCTGAGCGACCCACGCAGGCCCGCCATCGCCGGTAGATGGATCGACGGATAAATCCGCGCACCAACGCGGTAAGTCGCCTTTCGTCGTTGCGATAATAAGATGATCGGCAGGTTTTTCGCCCAGGGCTTCACGGGCCACGGCGAGCATCAGCGGAATCAATTCACCGCCAAGCACATCAGGATCACCGTGCCCGCTATCGAGTGCCGACAGCGTCTGCACCAAATCACCGTGGGAACTGCGCAGTGCGACACCAGAGACGTGGGGCATTGCGAAACAATCGTGAGCGTGCCTCAGCTCGCAAGGCTGGCGCTCATTGGCGGCATTGCCGTCGGGGGCCCATCGCATTTCGCGGCGAGCTTGGTACGAGCTGCACCTCGCATGACGACGTCGGATTTTTATTCGGAAAATATGGCGAATGACGGTGCTCACGAACCGTCAACGTTGGTCGATTGGCGTAGCGGCCCGTCGTTGCCGACCAATCGTCCGACGACCGTGCCGGCATTAATCGCCGACTGCCTCCAGCGTTTTCCCACGGCCCCCGTGGTCAGTGACCGCAACACGACCGCAACATGGAATGATCTTGATGCGTGGTCAGCGCAGGTAGCGACAGCTTGGTCAGCGCATCTTCCCGTTGGAGGTCGCTGCGCCATTGTGGTTGGAAATGGTCTGGCACATCTGCTTGCAGAGTTAGCGTGCTGGCGCTTAGGCGCTATTGCGGTGCCAATTTTTTTAGGCTTCGGAACGCAACGGATTGCCGAATTATTGCAGCGGGTCGATCCGCAAATGGCTTTGGTGGACGATCCGCAGGTCGCGCTGGCGGTTCCCGTTACGACCCAGCGACAATCATCAGACGATGTATGGGCGGCAGCTATTGGTCATCGGAAAACGACAGATCGTTCGGTAAAAGCAGACGACCCATGCGTTATTCAGTTCACCAGCGGTAGCACAGGCGTGCCGCGCGGAGTGGTATTGACGCATGATAATCTGGCGAGCCAGCAGGCCGCTTTCGCGATCCATTGGCCAGAGATCGGCCCAGGCGATCGGCTTGCGGCTTACTTGCCGTGGCATCACAGCTTCGGTGGCTTGGCCGAACGTTTGTGGTCATTATGTCGTGGCGCTCATGTGACTGTCGTCCCAGGTGGTGGACGCGATCGTCAGCAATTACTGGAGACTATTCGCGCGGTGGCTCCGACGGTATTTTTCAGCGTGCCAAAGATTCACGCGCTGGTCGCGGCAGAAAACGTATTTACTTCAGGCACATTGCGGTGGGCATTTACTGCGGGCGCGCCAATGCCCGACGATCTGCGTCAATGGTATGCGCAGCGGAATATTCCTCTCTGCGAAGGCTGGGGACTGACAGAAACCAGCCCAAGCTGCACGCTCACGCGCCCAGGAATTGGTCGAGCAGGAGTTGTTGGTTGGCCAATCGCCGGAGTCGCCGTCGGCGTCCGTCGTCATGATGGCCACATCTTGGTTCGTGGCCCGAACGTGATGGCTGGTTATTTTCGTCAAACCACGCCAACTCTTACCGGTGGCGTGTTGGACACGGGGGACCTTGGTGCCTGGGGCGCTGACGGGTTGCAATTGAGTGGACGCGCTGACCAGCAATTAAAATTAGGAAATGGCGAGAAAGTTTGCGCGGCCGCATTAGAAGCAGCGCTCCATACCCATGCGGCAATACAGCACGCTGTCGTGGCGGCGGAGCCAGAATTAATCGCGATTATCGAGCCGCGTCAGGGCCGTACCGCAGCCGAAATTCGCCAAGCGATCGCAGCGGTTAATGCCACGCAATCAGTTCCCTATCAACGCATCACGTGTTTTTTTATCAGCAATCAGCCAATGAATATTGAGAACGGCATGCTCACGGCGTCGTTGAAAGTATCTCGTGGACAGGTACTGACGGCGTTTCGTCGTTGGCGCAGTCATGGAGGTCCGGCATTTACCCGCTCTGACGAGTGACGACTTAGATGGCGGGCTGTGGATCCACAGGCTGTGACGCAGTCAGATCATTGAGCGCAGATTTCAAATCGGGAAAAATCTTGAGCATCTGATGCAAGCCAACAATTTCTAAGACTCTTCGCACCGGATCGGAAATGCGGAACAACCGCAGTTGGATGCGTTTCGCATGTGCCGCAATGCTCGCCAGTCCGGAGGTGTTGATGTAGGTCAGCGGATGACAATCCATGACCACGCCAAGTAGTAAATTGGGATCAAGACCGGCAAAAGCGTTGCCCATGACCTCGCCAGATTGGCTGTCGATGCGCGCCGGAAAATCCAAGTGATGGATCAAATTTCCATGGGTCAGTATATAAGCGTACGGTCCATCAATTTGTCGGCCGACTGGACCGACTTTCGCACGTTCAACTTGTACGTCGATGTCTTTACCGTGATGGCGCAGGCTGCCGAGCGTATGAACCAATAATTTTGCAGCCGATATGGCAGCGGCTTCGTTACTGGCCACGGTGTTGACTTGAACGGAAAAAAGCGCGGCGTTGCGGTCATCGCGTAAGCGATAGGGCATCACCACAGGAATATCGAATAGCGGCATGTGCTCACCCTGAAAGCTGAGCGGGTGAGGGGAATCGAACCCCCGTGTTCGGCTTGGGAAGCCGACGCTCTACCATT
The DNA here is from genome assembly GCA_031382605.1 of Planctomycetota bacterium. Classification (GTDB taxonomy): domain Bacteria; phylum Planctomycetota; class UBA11346; order UBA11346; family UBA11346; genus BOG-1363. Next base: position 6,177 of record JANMYZ010000201.1, read on the forward strand.
GAGCTACACCCGCAAAATGTCGTATTCCGACGTAAGAAAACAAAAGCCGAGAAGAAAGAGCCCCAAAAAGCGCAAGAGAAGCGCAAGAGAAGCGCAAGAGAAGCGCAAGAGAAGCGCAAGAGAAGCGAAAGAAAAGCGCATGGCTTTGGGTTCGATGGCCACGCTCGATAGCCGCGGTAATGAACAGCCGAATCGCGCAGGTGGGGGACAATGGAATGCCGTTGTCGGTTTTCAATCACTAAGCCTAGCGCGGCTTTTTCGTTGGCTTTTTCGTCGGCTTTTTCGCTGCTGGTTTTGTAACTCGGGCTGCCGGGGTTTTATTCACGGGAACTGCTTGCAGCGGTGGCAGCGCGCTCTGATCTATTTCTAAGCCGAACAATGCGCCGATGTCATCGGCGGCCAGCGTGCGTTCGCTGATTGGCGTGCTGGCTGACGATGCCAATCCTGTTGCTGTTTTTGCCAACAGATCGGTGGCCGCGACCTGACGGAGGGTGCACAATAGTCCAAGCGTGCCCCAATGCCGTAGAGCACGGCGGCGACATGTTTGCACAGATACGCGCCGTCGGGGCAACGGCATCGCCGCTGGAACCGGATGGTCTTTCTTGGCGATCTTGGCGATTTTGGCAGCGGCTTCTATTCTCATTTGTTCATCCCGAGCGCTCATGTCCGCACCAACGATAGCTTGCAGGTAGTTGGAGTCGTATATCCTGCGCGTACACACAGGATCTGCACCATGACCACCCGCACGCCTTCCCGCTCGCGTAAGCAACGCCCTGCCTCTGCCCTTAGAAAAAAGTCCGCCGAAATCAGCAAGCCTTTTCCCGCGCGCAGCGAAGCCACCACCGTCTTCCAAAATGGCAACAGCCAGGCCGTCCGCATTCCCAAAAACCTGCGCCTGGACTGCAAAACTGTACTTATCCGTCGTGAAGGCGATGCATTAATCATCGAGCCATTGCCAGCCGACTCGTGGGACGCCGTCTTCGCTGGCATCTTGCCTGACGCGACCATCGAACGCCCACCACAACCACCCGTGCCAAAAATCCGGCGTTGGGATAACCACAGAAATAAAGTCCGATGAGCAACGGCATCTTGCTGGATACCGATCTGCTCATCGGCGTTTTGCGCAGCCGCCAAGATGCGCGAAACTGGCTCGATCAACACCCGCGCAGCATCTGTCATATTTCCTCCATCAGCGTTTTCGAATTGTGCTCCGGAGTCCGTTTGGCTCGTGACCCTGCCCGCGAACAACTCAACGTCACTCATTTGCTCAGCAGTCTGGTGGTCATTCCCTTTGATAGCGTGGCGGCAGAACGTGCCGCCGACGTGCGCCAGAATCTGGAATTCAACGGCCTTTCGATTGGCCCCTACGACACGCTGCTGGCCGGCCACGCCCTGGCTCATGGTTGGTCCATCGCCACCCACAACACCGCCGAATTCAAGCGCGTCCGCGGTCTCAAAGTGCTCGATTGGACCAAACGCTGACCGATTGAGTTCACCGAGCATGCGCAACGGCAGCAAGCCCGTGCTGCGCTCGCTTGCAGACCAGCCGGCTTGGTCTATATCGGCGGTACTACCAAGAGGTGCATCATGGCTAATCGCGTCCGCTCCGTCACGGCCGCCTATCATGCGCCCGCCAAGAAAAACCGCGCCGCCCCCGCAGGAAAAAAGACCGCGCCCAAGCGACGAAAAAATAGCGTGCCGCATAACGCACAGCGCGACGAACCGATCGTCGCCAAGCTGTTCGCCAATGGCCGCAGCCAAGCCGTGCGCCTGCCCAAAGAGTTCCGCCTACCCGGCACCGAAGTGCGTATTTCTCGCGAGGGTAATCGCGTGATCCTTGAACCCATTGCAGATGAACCTCGCGACGCCAATGGTTGGCCGATCGGCTTCTGGAAAAATCTGCACACCCTGACCCGCGACCTGCCGGATGATTGGGCATTACCCGACGATCCGGTTCCGCCGCCGATCACTCCCATGGATGCGTTACCCCGATGAGCTGGCTGCTGGACACCAACATCATCAGCTTCGCCATGCGCAATCAGCACGGCGTCGCGGAACGTATTCATCGCCATCCACCCAACACCCTGACAACCTCGATCATCGTCTTGGCCGAGGGCCTGACCGGCGCCAAGAAAAGCGCGCGCAGCGACAACTGGATCAACGCTTGGCGCACCGCGACGCGTGAATGGCGACTCCTCGATTTCGACGCCACCTGCGCTGACCACTACGCCCGCATCCGCGCCCATCTGGAAAAGAACGGCTGCATGATCGGCCTCCACGACTGCCAAATCGCCGCCACCGCCCTTGCCCACAATTTGATCGTGGTCACCGACAACCTCGACGAATTCCGCCGCGTCCCCGGACTGCGCGTAGAGAACTGGGTGAAGTGACGGATCGAGTGATGCGTTGCGATTCGGCCCCAATGCTGAATTCGTTCAACACCAAATCCTGCAAACGTCAAAGAACTCCGAAATAACAAAACAGACAAATGATGAATTTGCAGCGCATCGAACCTGACAGGCTGCCGTATTCCGTCCCAGCGGGACGAGGCGAAAATAGCCCGGC
>JANMYZ010000203.1:0-2932 GCA_031382605.1 Planctomycetota bacterium
CACGCCTGCGTTCGCCAGGGTTCTTGCAAACTATCAAGAAATGAATCCTCGCCCTGAAGCGTGCAGATCACGGCTTGGGGCTGCAACGCCACGCGTAAATACGGCGCCACGCCCATCAACATGGCATTGGAAATGGAAATAATATCCCACGGTCCACGATCCGCGAGAAACCGCGCGAGCGTGCGCACCTCTTTGCGCTGCAAGCCGTCATCACCATCCAACATCGACAGCAATATTTCGCCCAGATCCCGCGGGCTGGTCATGTGCATCTTGCCCGAAGCCCAGGTCAATAAGCGGCGACCGTCAAATAGCCGGTCAAACCACCGTGGCGTATGACGAAAGAGCCACGACTTCTGCTGGAGATACACATTGATGCCGCCAAAAAAAATCGGGCATTCGGTGTCATCGCCATAGCCCTCCTCCAACACCGGCGGCAAATACATCGGCACAATCAGCACTTCATGACCAAGCCGCCGCAACCCGGCAACCAGATCATAGTCGCGCATGCACGAACCGCAGAAATACGCGCCGGTTCCAGCTGTTAAATGAACAATGCGCATGCTCGGCTCAGCGTCCCGCGAAATGTCGCGATGGAGAGAACACAGAGGACCAGAGGACCAGAGCAGAGAAAGAAGGAGTGAATATCTGGAAAAGCCATTTTAACAGGAGGACGCGGAGACGCAGAGTAATCATGAGATCGGAGATGAAGAGAAGAGTCGGCGATTCGACTTAACTTCTCCTCCCTTCCTCTGGTGCTCTGGTGCTCTGTGTTCTATTGCTAGACCTAGGTTCATCGCACCGACTCGGCAGCACTGGAAACCAGCGGCGCTCCGAAGGGCAACTCAGCAGGAATTTCTGCGAACTCAGCAAAGGCTTTAAACAGCGGAGCGAAGTCCTTGTCGACCGCGCCGATGATGCAGTCGGTCAAGTCCGCTTTCAGCTCAGGATATTTACGAATGAAATGCCCATAATTCACCCGCTCGTCGTAGAAGGCATAGACCAATTTGCGCATCGCTTCGATGCCATCGCAGTAGCGCTTGCCATACGCGGTGAACGCCGTCGCCGTGGTATTGCCATGCTTCAGCGCTTCGTGCACGGCATCGCCAGCCATCTCACCGCTTTTGAGCGCAAAGAATGCGCCGGAACTAAACACCGGGTCGAGAAAGTTGAAGGAGTCACCCGCCAACACCAAGCCATCCATCGCGCAATGTTTTGCACGGTAGCTGTACTCGTTGGTGATACGTACTTCATCGCATTGGGTCGCCGGGGCGAGGTGTTCGGTCAGCCAGACGTTTTCTTTGATCTCACGCTGGTAGATCTGTGCGATGTCCTGCACGTCCTTGTCGCGGAAGAGGTACTCCTTCTTCGCCACCACGCCGACACTCATGATGTCGTCATGCAGCGGGATGTACCAGAACCAGCCTTTGTCCGGGATGTAACAGACCGTGGTCGCGCCGCCGGCGCGGCCTGGATCGCGGATCGCTCCCTTCCAATAGGTCCAGATGGCGAAGCGGTCGAGGGGTTTGTCGGGCATGCGCCAGCCGAATTGATTGACCGCCAACGAATCACGTCCGCTCGCATCGATGGTGATCGGCGCACGCAATTCGAACGGTTTGCCATCAGCACCTTTGCCGCTGACGCCGACCACGCGACCGTTCTCGACCAGGAGCTTATCGGCTGGCATGTCATGACGGATCTCTGCGCCTTTGGCCTTAGCATTGTCGCGCAGCATCACGTCAAATTCACTGCGTCGCACCTGCCACGTCTGGGTCGCCGGATGATCAAAATGGCTGTCGAAGAAAAACGGCTGCGATTGTTTGCCGCTCTGACTGACAAAGCAGATCGAATACTTTTTCGTGAAGTGCGACTCGCGCAGTTTTTCTAACATGCCGATGCGAGCGAGCGTGAAGTACGTGTAAGGAATCAGCGACTCACCAATGTGGTAGCGCGGGAACGCGGCCTTATCCAGACACACCACTTTGCGACCATGCATGGCAAGCACGCACGCGGCGGTGGTGCCCGCAGGTCCGCCGCCGACGACGATGACATCAGGATTGGTGATCATGGCTTGTCCTTGTGACGGCTGAGAGCCTGGGAAACTGAATGAATCAACGCGTTTATCGCACAAATCATGGCGGCAGGATCTCCACCACCTCTGCGATGAGAATGCCATCTTTGGTAATCAGCGTGTTGCAGCGACCATATAAAACGCATGGCTTCGACACGCCCAAAGCGCGGTTAATCAGGTCATCTCCGATCACGCTGAAATACGCGCGTGGCTGACTGCGATGCGGCACGCTGTTTTCGATCAGCACGCCACCCAGCGGGCGTTGGCCGGCGAGCACCAGCTTTTGCACCGCAGGCAATAGTGCGCTCAGATGAATGCGTATCGCGCCGAATTCGACTGGACGCTGACTCGGATCAAGCAGCAACACTTGGCGGCGATATTCCTCACCGGCATGCACGCGGCCCAGTACTTTGAGATGCAGCTGGCAGTGATGAAACTTTTCCAAAGTCGGGGTCATGTCGCCATTGGTCACCAATAAGGAACGATACGGTTCCGGCATCGCTGCACCGTCAATCAGCGTGGTCGCCGGTGCGGTCGCCTGAGCGTCAGCATAAAAACCCATGAACGGCGAAAAATATTCGACCAAGGGACTCATGCGTACCTCGCGTTCGCATGTTTGGTTAAGAAGAAACCATGCAGCAGACGATCGATTTGCAGCAGCGCATCACGGGTCAGCGTGATGATCGTACCATTGATCGAGAAATATCCCTGCTGCACCAAGGTGTCGAGTTGCGCCTTGAAGCGTTCGCGAGGATCGACGCCAAACTTGTTAGCGAAATATGACGTGTCGACCTTGCCCAGCTTGAGCTGCAGAATGAATTCGCGGATCAAGCGTTCGTCGATGTCCGGCGTGTACGCCCGATG
>JANMYZ010000214.1:0-6310 GCA_031382605.1 Planctomycetota bacterium
CGTCGTCCCCGTTGGGGACTTTTTTAGCAAAGAAGAAAATGTAGCAGCAAGGGGATAAATGCGACCTTTCCTTTATGTCTGCATCCTTTGCATCTTGAAGCGGCTTTGCGGTGGAAGCGTGAATTCCTACTGCGGTTTTTAGGCTTATGGGTTTTCTCGGTTGATCGTTGGTTTTAGAACGAACTTGCGAGTCGATCGATGAGCGCAGCGGGTTCGCGTTCGATAATTAAGCGTTCAACGTCTAGCGGCCGGACGAATCCTTCGCTGACTGCGTGGTGCAAGAATTTTAATAAACCGTCGAAATAACCGTCGGTATTGAGCAGTCCGATCGGTTTGCGGTGCAGGTCGAGCTGCGCCCAGCACAGAATTTCGCACAGTTCGTCTAGCGTTCCGATTCCTCCGGGCATGGCGATAAAGCCATTTGCGAGGTCGGCCATCAACGCTTTGCGTTGGTGCATGGTGCCGACTTTGTGCAAGCGCGTGAGCGCGAGGTGGGTGAGATCCATGCGGTCGATGACTTCGGGAACGACGCCTTCGACTTCGCCGCCGGCGGTCAGCACGGCGTCAGCGACAGCCGCCATCAGGCCACAGTTGGCGGCGCCGTAGACCAAGGTGATTTTCCGTCGCGCTAAATGCGCACCAAGCTCGCGCGCGGCTTGGGTGTAGACGGGTCGTGATCCGCTGGCGGAACCACAAAAAACGCACATGGCTGTCATTCCCGCACCGTGCATTCGGTCGCATGTCGCGCAATCCCGCATTGAAAACTGCTGAGCCAAAGCGGGCTGAAGCGTTTACGTGGAAGCCGGAACGAGCCTGATGAGCGTAACCTTGGATGACCTCATTCACGGCGGGAAGGGAATTCATTATGCGTTGGTCGCTCGCTCTCTTGGTATGTTGTCTGCTGGGGATGAGTGGCTGTCACTACGTTGCTGTCGATGAGGATAGTTATTCGAGTTATCAGGTGACGGTGTATGCGGACGCAGAGCCAGATGTTTTGTATTCGGGTATGTCGACCACGCTGACTTCAACTTTCGTGGTTGATAATGCATCGATTACGATCACCGATCAGGATTGGATGGTGACCTCTGCGCCGGCTGGATACGTGCTGGCAGATTATGGCCGTGAGGCAATTTTTACGCCCAGTGCGGCTGGCGTTTATGTCGTGCGTTATCGCACCTGGTATTACAGCAATTGGGATTATGACGCGTGTTATTGTAGCTATGCCACGGGTTATCGTGAAGCGTATGTAACCGTGACGGTCTTGGCAGCACCCTACGGTTGAACCGACGGCAGAATGCTGGCGCTCGTCGCGATTGCGATGCGGCGATCACGGGCACACTCCGAGACATGCGACCGATTTTATTAGTGGGTGGAGCTCCGCGAATCGCGGTGGACGCCGTGCGTTTTATCAGCGTCGCCGCCAGTGGTGCGACGGCGGTGCAGCTGAAAGAAAATCTTCACCGTCAGGGATTGGGTGCTGAATTATTACTTGGGCTTGATGCCAGTCCGAGCGTTGTGGCTCAGCGATATGTCGATCGTGAGCAGTTGGAAATTGCCCTCAAAAAGTGGATTGCGCTGAATCCCACCGGAGTCGTGGTGATGTCGGCGGCGGTGAACGATTACTCGGTTGCCCACGTGGTCATTGACCCAGACGGTACGCCGACGCAGTTGCCAGCGGGAGCAAAACTGCCATCGCGAGCTGGCGCCGTTACCATTCGTTTGGAACCCGCGAGCAAGCTGATCGATCAGTTACGCACGTGGGGACTGAGCGGTCCGATCGTTGGCTTTAAATACGAAGATTATGCGACGGTCGTGGCCGCTGCGGAATCGCTGCGCCAGCGGGTGGGTGCGGCGGTCGTGGTGGCCAACAGTTTGTGCGGTCAGCGGCAGGCGCTGATTGACGCCGACGGCGTTCATGATTTTGCGCAGCGTGCTATCTTGGTCGACCGTTTGAGTGTGCGATTGGAAATGTTGGCGCGCGAATAAAGCGATCAGGAAAGAAAAAAGAGCTGAGCGAGGTCGAATAAACCCTGCGCTTTCTTTGGTTGCTTCAGCCGCCTGCAACTATCGATCAAGTCTGTGCCACATTCACCGTTACTGCCGAGGGCGCAGAGACCACGGAGGGCACATGGCGGACCACGATCAGGCGGCAAGCACTATCGACCAGCTGGAAAACCGGCTCGCTTCTTTACATGATTTGGGTGTCGACACGGCGGCGCTGCGCAGCCAGTTAGCTTTTGCACGGACGCAACTGAACGATGGCCGTGTCGTTGAGGCGCTAGACATTTGTGAAGAGGTTGCCGCGACGGCCAAACGATTAGCAAACGGTTCGGCCCCGGCCGAGCGACCACGTACGGGGCGTTTCACGCGCGATCAATTAGCAGAAACGCTGCATGATTTATTAGCGCAGGGCATGTTTGCCAAATTGATGGCTGAACATCGCAGTGGCCCGGATATTCGCTTAGAAGCACGCCTCAATGAAATAGATGAACGTGTGCGCGCGCATGTCGCGCATGAGGTGGAAGCCTTGCGTGCTGAGCAGCAAGTCATGCGAGATATGCTGTCTTCGCACAGCGTTGCCACTGATGATGAGCGCCCAGCATCAGAACATGTGCCAGTGGGATCAGCTCCGGTCGTGACGGAAAGCGAGCCCGCGTGGGTTCAAGCGTTGAGCAACACGCTGCAGGCAGTAGGCGAACGCTTGCAGTCCGCGCCAATCGCAGAGTCCGGCGCGCCCGCGTGGTCGCAGGGTTTACGCGATGCGTTGGAAGCGGTTGCCGCCCGTTTGCAGTCGCCTTCCCAGCCGCTATTTCAGCCGCCATCTCAACCACTATTTCAGCCACAGCCAACGGCCGAAACTATCGAGCCAGCGTGGTCGCTGACTTTACGCGAAGCCTTAGCCAGCGCAGAAGCGCGGCATCAGGAATTGCTCGCTGCGGTCGTGCGTTCTCCTGCGAACTCATCGGAAACGGCTTTGGGCGATCAGCTCGCCACGGCGCTAGAGCGCGGCTTGCACGATCTGGGGACGTTGCTGGCCGAGCGTCCAACTCACAGCGCCGTGCCGATGGCATCCGTGCCCGATGATGCGCACCAAGCCCTCACTCGGATTACCGCAAAGGTATTTGATCACAGCACCACGCGAACCATTGATCATACCACCACGCGCGCGAATCTCCCGGCAGTATCCACGGTTTCTGATACGGATTTGGTAAAACGATTGGTCGCCGAAGAAGTGGAAGCTCATCTTGGAAAACACGGCACGGAAGTTTTTACCAAAAAAAATATTGGCCCAGAGGATGTTCGTGCCTTGGTCATGGACGAGATGGAGAAAGGTCGTGGGGCCAAAACTCAGCGCATAGAAGCCAACGATCAACGAGCGGTATTACTGCGTCTGTTGCCAACCATGCTCAGTGACGACACGGTGCGGCAGAGCCTATTTGCCGTGCTGGCGATGGAGGCCGTGTCCAAGCCAGGCGCCCTGGGCGAGCTCACTGGCCTGCGTGCCTTCTTGCGGCGCGAACTGGCGCATGCGGCAGAGGAACTGAGCTCCAAACTGGAAGCGGTTTAGTTCGCGGACTATGCGCGCTATCGCCGCGAGCTGTCGCCACGAGCTGTTGCCGCGCGCGCGTCGCCGCACGGGCTGGCAATCTATTTTGCGGCCCCATCATTCCGCCATGGATCGCCCGGCCTCGCTTCTTCCCAGTGATATTGCAGAACGACTGCCCATCGGAATTTGCACGTTCTCCAAAGATGATCGCCTGCAGTTTGCCAACGCTTTGATCACTCGCCTGTTCGACATCCCCATGCCGCGCGAGGAATCGCGCAAGGCTTTGGCGGCGCGCCTTGGCGAGAGCTGTGCTGGCTTAGCAACGCTCAAAGTTGGCCAGCGCATGGTAATTCCTGTCGGTGGCCGCCTGTTGGAAGTCGAAGTTCAAGAAGGCCTTGAGGGCGGATGGTTGTGGCTGGTCAATGATAACAGCGCCGAATTACGTTTGCGCGCTCAGTTGGCCGAAGAAGCCAGCTTCCTTGCTCATAGTCATGAAGCGTTCTTAGTGATCGACCAAGGTGGCGTGATTCGTTATGCCAATGAGTTCTGCGAACGTGAGCGTGGTTACTCACCCAGCGGCATGGTCGGCCTGAATTTGGCCGATTTGGAAAAGCTCTGCGACGCTGCCTATCAAGCTTCAGAACCCGTAGCCATCGGTGACTTGCGCAAGCGACTTGCCGACGTGGTGAAAGCGGGCGTGTTTCGCTACAACGCCTGGCACGCGCACCGCACTGGTGGCGAGCATCCGGTTGAAGTCAGCATGCGTTCGCATCGCATGGGCAATGAACGAGTGATTCTGGTTACGGCGCATGATGACGCTCGTCGACTGATGCATTTGCAAGGCTTAGCGCAAGCCAAGTCCGAAGCCGAATCGGCTAACCGCGCAAAATCAGCGTTTCTCGCCATTACCAGTCACGAACTTCGCACGCCGTTGACCGGCATTATTGGCTTCTGTGAATTACTTCAGTTAGAAAAAGATGACGGCAATCCGCAGACGCTGAAATACTTGCAATTGATCAGCGACTCATCCCATTCATTGCTGGCGATCATCAACGACATTCTTGATTTCTCACGCATCGAATCGCGCACGCTGGATATTCGTCCGGTGAAGGTTGATCCCGATCAGGTGCTCGACTTGGTCTCGCGCAGTTGGAAAGAACGCGCAGGCGTACGCGGACTCAAGTTTGTGCGTCAAACCACCAAGGGCACGCCCACCGGTTGCAGTTGCGATCCGATGCGGCTGCGCCAAATGCTCGACAACCTGATCAGCAACGCGGTCAAGTTTACCGAAAAAGGGAAGATCGAAGTTCGTCTGGAATATCAGGCCGAAACCATCGAATTTACCATCGGCGACACCGGCTGCGGCATTGGCGAACCAGAGCGAGCTAATCTTTTCCAAGCTTTCTGGCAAGCCGCTGACGCCACCACTCGCGCCGCCGGCGGCGCAGGACTTGGTCTGTATATTTGTCGACAGCTGGCCGAATTGCTCGGCGGTCGCGTGTGGCTTCAGAGCAGCAGCACCAGCGGCAGCGTTTTCAAACTCCGCTTACCGCAAATCTGCATCGGTGGCGGCAACGCTCGTATTCGCACCAGCGGTGTCTGGACCAGTATCCCTCGTGCAAGCGACGAGAAACCGGCGAGCGATCGTATCGGTCGGTTTTAGAATAGGCTATCGCGCCGCTTCAAGATGGCGCTTATCGCTCAGACCAGAGCGCTGGCGCACAGATCAAGTAACCGTGCGAGCGTGACGTCGAGCTCAGTAACCTTATTCCCTGCGTCGTGCGTACGGAGAGTAACGCTGACGCGATTATAAACGTTGGACCATTCCGGGTGGTGATTGCTGGCATCAATGGCCGGCGCTGCTTGATGCATGAATGCCATCGCGACCTTGAAGTCGGCGAATGAATACGTGCGGGTGAGGCTGGAAGTATTTCCAGACCAACCAGGGAGGGTGCTCAGGGCGGCGGCGATTTCTTGCGCGGTGAGGGCATTAAGCATTGCCGTCACCACGGGACATCGCGTTCAATCGTTCACGCACAGCGGGTTCGACTTCTTCGTCTTGTGCGAGATAGGCAAGTAATCCAGTGACTTTTCCAGCGAAAAGATCGTGTCGCAAATGACGTAGTATGCCGAGTTTATAAGATCGTTCATCGATTAATGGTGTAAACAAATGACTGCGCCCTTGCGCTTTTTGGCTTAAAAATTTACGTCGCGAGAGATTCCGCATGACGGTTAAAATGGTCGTGTAGGCGAGCGGTCGAGTGGCAGTTTGCTGATTAATAAATTCGTGCACGGCATTCACGGTCGCTGGACCTTGCGACCACAAGAAGTGCATAACGCGCAATTGGAGAGGGCCGATAGTTTCCATAGGATCTTTTATGCGTGGTTGCTGCGCCACGCTTGCGGGACGGTGTATAGATCAGAGCAACCATGGCGAGGCTTTTTTTTCGCCCACGCGTTCAGGTGAGCAGATCAGAATCGTGGCCAGCCGCGTATGAGCTGTGTGCCCAGCGGTTGATAGCGCTCGGCGCCAATAACCGTTAACCAGCGTCGGGCATCTTCGGGATAACCCGCCGTTGGTGCGAGGTCAGGCACGGTCCGACACCACCATTGGTTGAACAGCGTCATATGCAGTTCGCGCGCGTATTTGGCGATGCAGCTGGCGAGTGCCGTGAGTGGGCTGGCGCTTTCGCCGCCAACCAAAAACGCCACCTGACGTTGATCGACATGATAGCGGCTGGCGTGGGCAGATTCTTCGTCGAT
>JANMYZ010000228.1:0-4086 GCA_031382605.1 Planctomycetota bacterium
TTTTACTCCGGTGACCGGTTTCGCGACGATGTTGAGCTTGGGCAATTTGGGATCTTGGTTTTCGTAGTTCAGATTCGGCGCGATAAAATCTCCGCGCATCATCAACGTGCTATAGAGCGCTTCGCTGGCGCCAGCCATCCAGCATTCATGCCCGGTGAGGGATTTGGTCGATGATACCGGCGGTCCATTTTCGCCGAAAACACGGTGAATGGCGTGTGCTTCTGCGGTATCGCCGGCTTCGGTGCCGGTGGCGTGGGCGTTGATGTAATCGATTTCGTGTGGTTTGATTCCGGCAGTGTCGAGCGCTTGCTGCATGCAACGCGCTGCACCTTTGCCGTCGCCGGTGGTCATGTGATCGCCGTCGCTGCTGAAAGCGTAACTCGCGACTTCGGCGAGGATGTTCGCGCCACGGCGTTTGGCGTGTTCGTATTCTTCTAAGATCAAGCTCGCCGCGCCGCCGCCGGGGACTAAGCCATCGCGGTCGCGGTCGAACGGTCGCACGGCACCAGTCGGATTATCGAGTCTCATCGAGAACACGCGCAGGCCATCGAATGCCGCCATGCTTTGCCAGCACAGTTCCTGCGTGCCGCCGGTCACACAAATATCGTGCATGCCACTGCTGATCAGCATCCAACCCCAACCGATGGCGTGGGCACCAGAAGCGCACGCGCCGCTGAGCGATAAGCTGATGCCACGGGTGCCGAACATTGGGCCGAGGTGAATGGTCGCAGTGCTATTCAGTGCCTTAATAACCTTGTCGCTGCCAAGCGATCCAGTGCTTTTGTCAGCGCGCACGGTGGCAAGGATTTCTTCAATCGGATCGGCGCACGAATCATTACCAATCAACAGTCCAGCGCGGTCACTCTTCAAATGTTCAGCGCAGCCCGCCATGGCTACGGCCTTGGTTGCCGTGATGGCGGCGTAAAGCGCGGTTTCTCCCATCGATTTGCGTACTTTGCGCGGAAAATGTGCGGCGGCATCAACGGGCTTGATCGCGCCAGTTAACGCGGAACGAAAACCGAGATCCTGGCGCTCTTTGCTGATGACGATGCCCGAACGTCCGCTGCGCAGCGATTGACTGATCTCTTCAAGACTGTCACCGAGACATGACAGCGCGTCCATGCCGGTGATAACGACTCGTCGTCTATTGGCGCCTGGGTTCAACATGCGGTACTCCCGAACGCGACAGACTCTGTCGCTTGGACTTTGGCGCAACGGCATCCCGATCTTATCCATCCTCCCAAAAATCATAAAAATTATGCCATTGGAGCGGATAGCGTCGCACCACGGTTTCGACGCACCGCGCCCATCGCGCGATCGCTGCAGTCAATTGCGGTTTGCGTTCACTGCGGTTGCCCAAATGCATCGGCCAAATCGCAGGAGCGAAAGTGGCATACGAGGTCCAGCCGACCTTGAGGCAAAACGTCGGCACCACGACCGCGCCCGTGGCGGCAGCCGCAATAAAGGGCCCGCTGGGAAAGCGCGCGTATCCACCGCAAAATGGCACGCGAATGGTGCCTTGGTCTGAGCCGACCGTGCGATCGCCAAGCATGCAGCAGCTTTCTCCTTTGCGCAGGGCTGCGACAATTTCCAAACTGGCGGCAAATGAATCCTTCAGGTTGATAATTTTAAGGCCGTGGGCACCAATCGCCGCACGAACTTGCGCGGCCACGGCAGGATCTTCCGCCTGCAACATCACCAAATGCGTGGTGCCGAGTTGATAACGATCGATGAAATGGCCAGAAAGTTCCCAGTTGCCGAGGTGGGCCGACAGCATCACGCAACCCTGAGGATGCGCGGAACCTTGTTTCAAAGTTGAAAAGCCCAGGCTGCGATGACGCAACGATCCGGGTGCAGCACTGATCAAAAAGCGATCTGCCAGAATACGAGCGAAGGAATAAAAATGACGAAACGCCATCACCGTTTGGCCCCAGCGCCCCAGGCTCGGGCGCATGCGCTGCCAATAACGCATGCATATTCGCCGACGTTCGTGCAGCTTTAGAAATAAAAAGATGGTTGGCGGAAGCAGGAATAGATAACAGACCGTTGGCCTGCCGAAGAGCGCGACGGCATGCACCAAGCGATGACCGAAGGAACCGCCGTGGGAGCGCCCCGTCCATTTTTTAGGCTTCACTTCAGACAGGTCATCTGACATTGGTAGAAATCACCGGCGTACCGTGCGGAAAATAAAATATCCCATCGCTCCAGCGATGATCGCAACCACTGGAACGACGATCACACTGCCAAGAAACCAGTCGCCGATAAATGTCATCATGAGCTGATTGATGCCGCTGATGCTGGTGCCCTTCGCTTGGAATTCGGCGAAGATGGTGTGGTAACTTTCCCACAGTGGTGCGCCGGTTCGCAGCCACACGCCGAGCGAGGAACTGATCGCGCCCCACACAAAAAGCAGTGGACCGAAACTGAGATTTGAACACAGCATGACCAAAGGAATGTTCAGCCTCAAGCGCCATGATAAAAACGCGGCCATGCCAAATTGCAGGCCGGGAATCGGTGCGACGCCAATCGCAGCGCCGAGTGCACAAGCGGCTCCAGCTGACCATGGTTCAAGGCCGCTGGTAAGAATGGCACGCAGGCGTTGACGCAGAGTTAATGTCGGACGTGCAACCAAGATGCGGTGGCGCTGAGGCCACAATCGTCGGGTCACTAAGCGAGCGAACGTGCACGCCGTGCGCCAATTATCTCTCAGCTTGTGAAAATGGCTGATGCGGTCTGGCGGATATTCCACTGCTACCGGAATGGGATGAACGAGCAAGCCAGCCCAAACTCCGCGCACTAAAACTTCGACCTCATACGAATAGCGCCGCGCGTTTCCGGCAAGTTCGCCGGTGGCGGGCAAAGGATAGACGCGCAATCCGCTTTGACTGTCGCCAACCCACACGCCACACGCGATCCAGCACCAGATGTTCGACCACCACCGACCAATGCGGCTGCTGGCGGGCGCGTGCGCCATCTGACGTTCACCGATGTAGATGGTGGTGTCATCGTTGGCGATGGCGGCAAGCCGCGCGGCTTCCGGGATGGGGTGCTGACCATCGGCGTCACAGGTCAACGCCTGGCGATAACCAGCTTCCGTTGCGTGGGCAAACGCCTTGCGCAGAGCGACGCCTTTGCCCTGATTTACAGAGTGAGTTATCACCTCGCCGCCAGCGGCCCGCGCGGCGTCACCGCTGCCGTCGGATGAACCATCATCCACCACTAGGACATGTGCTCCTAACGCGCGCAATCCACTGACGACCGCGCCAACGGTGGCGACGTGGTTGAAAACGGGAACCACGGCAATCATTTGGTCGCTCGGCCACGACCCTGATTTCTGGACAGGTACCGCAATGGCATGGCCATCAATTTTTTCGGCAGGCTGATGAGGATGTTGGACGATCACCACGTACGTGACCGTAGCGGTGGATCGCAGGGGGTCTAGGCAAGCGCAAGTCAGCATCAGCTAGGATATTTTTCGCATCAGCAGAATCCGCGCTTGTCGGCTGCGTCGATGGGGGTACACATTTTTGCTCTCCGCTAGAAGGCATCTGAAAAGACCCTAAAAAACAGGCCTACCCGCCAAGGATATTCATGTCAGCCGAACTTATCACCAAGGTCAATGCCGCTATCGCTCACGAGTTTGAAATTGATCCTGAGCGTTTGGTTCCAGAAGCCGATCTGATGAAAGATCTTGAGCTCGACAGCCTCGACAGCGTCGACCTGATCGCCGCGATGGAAAAGACCTTCAAAGTCAAATGTCCCGAAGCCGAAGCGCGCAAGCTGCGTACGCTTGGAGAAGTTCATGTGTTCGTGGTGCGCTTGATGGCAGAACGGGCAGCGGCAGTTCCGGTCGGGTGATGGATTGAGAAGCCACCCGTAAACCAACGGTCGGGCCTGGGACCGCCGGCAGCCTGCCGGCCAGGGGCAATTTCCAGTGTTTCCGTCATCCTAAACGCGGCAGTAGGAATTCAAATTTCCAACGCAAAGACGCAAAGACACAAAGGAAAGGCAGGGTTTTGAATTCAATTTCGTATGATCAAGGACTTCACCAAACAGATGAATCTTGTTTTTGATGTAAGTCCTTTG
>JANMYZ010000238.1:0-2979 GCA_031382605.1 Planctomycetota bacterium
ACCGTCAGCGGTGATCAGGTGCACCATGGCGACGCGGATAGACTCAGGCGATTTGGAGCTCAGCGCCGACTCAGCCAAGGCCAGGCGTCCATCCAGCTTCAGCTTGAAATGAAGATCCAACAGCGTGGCTTTGAGCTGATCTTCAGGCAATTTCATCAGCTCCGGCAAGGCGGCTTTGAAATCGTCTTCCTTCGCGCTCAAGGCCCGGATGGCGGCTAAGCGAGTTTTCATCGCGGTTTTATCATTCATCGCCTGGGCCACGAGAATCTTGCCAGACATTTTCATGCCTACTTGTTTGGCTAAGTCCAAGCCCTTGGCTAACAGTGGTGATTTTTCGTTTTCTAAAAAGGCGCTCAGCTCTTCATCGATACCGGGATAAATAGTTTCTTTGCGATCTTCCAGTGGCGCGTGGTTATTATTGATCAGATCGAATTCCGGCAGGTTATTCCAACGCAGTAACAGCGCGAGACCCTGTTCGCGCACCAGCATCTGCACCTGAGGTTTGCTCACCATGCGCAGCACGTTCTTGGCTGCGTCGATACCACCGTGCATAAAATTGATAACCACGATGCGCCGTTGATCGGTGAGAGAAAAGTCGCTCGCCCGATCCGTCAGCTTCATGACCTCCGCATACGCCGCCGTCAGGCGGTTGTCGTAGATAGCACCCAAAGCCGTTGATTTGACGACTTTATCGCTGTCGTTCAAAAAACGCACCACTTGGCCGCTCTGCAATTGCCGCAGCACCAGCACCGCGCCCAAGCGCAATTCTCGTTCTGCTGCTGCCACCTGCGCCACCGCACCGGCTTCATCAGCGATGGTCGCCAACGCGTTGACGATGGCGATGCGCACGTAGCGATCTTTTGCCTCGGTATTTTTCTTCAACGCCGCCCACAGCGCTGGTGCAGAGTTCTTTTGCTTCATCTTGCCCAAAGCAATGGCCGCATGGCTTTGCACACGACGCGATGCATCACCCAAGCACGTTAGCAAAACCTTGGCCGCGGACGGAGCTTGGATATCGCCAAGAATGCGGCACGCAGCTACTTTCAGTTCGACCTCATCAGAGCTCGCCGCAGCAATAAATCGTGCGAGATGATCGCCTTTCCCATAACGGTGGAGTTGTCCTAGGCCCCATATCGCGTGGAGTTTCGCATGCAGATTGTCGGGACCAGCCAGGGTTTGCAGGAAGGCGGCCGCATCATTGCGCTCCACCAACTCGAATTGCGCACGCTGACGCACGCGCATGTCGACGTGGCTTAATAATTTTTGCAGATCGTTACGCTTCTTGAAGCCGTCGGCGAAGATAGTTTTGGTTTCTTGCACCGACGGTTTCTGCAAACCTTGCGGCCATTCCATCGCGTGGATGGCGCCGCGATCATTGGCGCCCCAGCCACCGCCGAAGTCCAACAGATAAACGCGACCATC
This sequence comes from Planctomycetota bacterium, assembly GCA_031382605.1. GTDB lineage: Bacteria > Planctomycetota > UBA11346 > UBA11346 > UBA11346 > BOG-1363. The sequence goes on from JANMYZ010000238.1 coordinate 1,423, forward strand.
ATAACCGATGTCGATGTCGGAAGCGCCGATTCCTGACGAGACCAGGAGTGGATCGTTGTCGCGCAGTTTGAAACCAGCTCCATCGGCGGTGAGTTTGAACGATAAAATGCCGCAATTTACCGAATCGCCTCGGTAATTACTGACCAAGAAACTCCCACGCAGGGAATCCGGCAAAGATTCACCCGCCGCATACACGATGCCCGCAGGGCCGTTCTCGAAATTCGCAACCGGCGGCAATAACCACTGCGGCTGATCGTCCCGGTCGGGGCGGAACATATTCTCTTCCACCCAACGAGAATTGCTGGTCATCACCTCCTGATCAGGAAAAGCCCATTTGTACTGATGTGGCGCTTGGTGTTCTTTGTGCCAACCCGCATCGCCACCTTCCATGGCGTACACGACTCGTGCGATATCGCCGAAATCACCAGTATTATCGAAGGTCATCAGATTGCCGAACTCATCGAAGGCAATTTCCTGCGGGTTACGCAGGCCGTGGAAAAACACTTCCATCTTGCTGCCATCAGGTTCGCTGCGAAAAATTGCGCCCCTGTTCGGCGCCTTAAAGCGCACGCCTTCTTTGCTGACCACGTTGAAGCCGCGATCGCCGATGCTCCAATACAGTCGGCCATCAGGACCACGAATGATCCCGTGCATATCGTGGCCCATCATGCTAAGGCCGACGCCGAATCCGGTGAGCAGCTTCTCGCGCACCTCCGCCTTTTTGTCGCCATCGCGGTCTTCGAATTTCCACACGTTGGGAATGCAGGTCAGGAAAACTTTATTGTCATAAGTCAGCGCACTGAACGCGAGGCCATCTTCGGCATTGCCAAGGCCGTCGACGACATAGTCGTAACGCTTATCCGGAATCCCATCGCCCTTGGTGGCTTCCAGCAAGACGACTCGGTCACTGACGCGCGCGTATTGGTCTTTGGTTTTATCGGCCAACATCATCTGCCGACGTTCGTCGACGGTTTGCAGCGTGAAGTCTTTCAACGTGAATTGCCGAGCACCACGAATATCGATGATCGCCCCATCGCGCAGACGCGGACTTTCGACCACGTAAAAACGTCCCTTTTCATCGATGGCAAAACTGGTCGGGTTGTCCAACAACGGTTTGGCGGCGACCTGATAGCCGACCAAGCCATCCACCAGCAACTTCCCTTTAAACGGTGGCTTAGCACCGTCTTCCGCGTGCAGCGTGGTCAGCGCTAAACAGGAGGTCACCATCGCGATGCTGGTGGTTGCAGACGCGCGGATGAGAGTCTTGATCGATGTCATAAAAGGTGTTCCTGACCGTGAAGTGATTACCTATCAGCGAGTGAAAATCTGTACGGTTGCCGCAGGGTCACGCTAGCTGATTTTCCACATCCTCCTTTGTCGATGTCTGAATGGCTTCGTCCATCCTGCCGCAACTTTGACGTCTGTTCTCACCGCTTCTATGACGTCAGCGTTTGTATTCTCGACGTCCGATGACATGGCAGCGTGCCCTGGGTGGCATCTTGTGGTTTGTTGGTCTTGGTCGAGCCGGCGCTCGACCCTCCCGGCGGGCAATCACGC
>JANMYZ010000258.1:0-3987 GCA_031382605.1 Planctomycetota bacterium
GTCTGCGGTAACATCGGCAGCGCAAACACGTGACCGGGATCTTCACCAGTGCCTGCAAGACAAAGAATGGCCTGTCCTTGCAACACCGTACCTGCCTGACGTCCGCCAAGATTGCGCGTGCACGTGCGCGTCGTTCCGGGCATGCGCTCTGGGGTGGGATTGGTCAAGCCAAGCTGCCAACCGAGGCCACTGTGTGCTGGATCACCGACCGCGACACGCACGTATCCAGGTTGGCGACTGCGACCAACGATCAATTGATTCGACACTAATTGTTCGAGCAAGAACGGCTGACGCTGCACCGCATAAGCCGTGATCCGTGCGATCACTTCCGTCATCGATAAACCATCGCTGTACAAATGCACCGCGTCATCGGTCAACGTCAGCGCGCCCACCGCGCGCGAGGAATCACGTTGATCGCGTTCGCGAATCTGCGCCACGACTTCGGCCACGCTGGGCTGCGGCGTATTCGCCGGCCACTCTGACAAGCGCCGACGTGCGCGTTCTTCGGGGCTTGCGTCGAGGAAAATTTTCAGCTGCGCATCAGGACAAATGACGGTGGTGGCATCGCGCCCTTCGACCACCGCATCACGCCCTGCGACCAAGGCTTTTTGTAATTGCACCAGATGTGTGCGGCAGGCGGAATTATCCGCGACGCGCCAAATCTGCGCGGTGGTTTGCGGCGAACGAATACGCTCACGCGGCATCACCACGCCATCCAATTGCACCTGACCATCGCGATCAAAACCGATTTCACGTTGGCACACCCAGGCAGCAATCGCCTCAGGATCGTCAACGTTGATGCCCGCGTCGTACAACCCAACGGTCGCCGCGCGATACATCGCACCGGTATCTAGAAAAAGCAGCGTGAGGCGTTGCGCCAACAGGCGCGTCAGCGTGCGTTTACCGGCCCCAGCGGGACCGTCGATGGCGATGACCATAGGTCGGGCCATTGCCGGACCACCTGGGCGAGGGGACGTCATGATGGCGTGTTGTGCGACTGCCGTTGGATTGGGCAATGGTGGGGATTTGAGTGGGGCTTTTACAGATAACGACAAAAAATGGGCGATGGCAACTAGTCAGGAGTGTTTCTAGCGTTCAATTCGTCATAAGAAGCTCGCAGCTCTGTTGAGAGACTTGCGTCTGATATCCAGCCCTTGTTGATGCTTTTTTTGATTGCACGAAAAACTTCTATTTTTGGGCATCTCTCCGCTTTTTTCATGCAATGCTTTGCCAACTCAACTAACTTTACAGCAGATGTTAGCGAGCAATCAAGGTGAAGGGAGTTTACATGGTCATCAAGCGTCGTGCCGAGGCATTCTTCGGGAGTTGAATAAGTTGAAATCACTTTTTCTTCAATAATTAGATAATCGATCTCCTGTAGGCTTTTTCTTGAGCATGCGATAGCCGCTATAACTCGATTAAAATCTGAACGGTCTTCCCCGATTTTAAAAATTGAAATTTTATCCGAGTAAACGCCAGATCCATCTTGGTCCGGTGAATCGTCCGCCAAATCTCTCAGTGCGCGGACAGACGGCTCTCCATCTGACAAACCTTGTCTTTGGGCTTCAACATTGAACTCCCATGTAGACTTTTTCCTAACTTTTCGAAAAATTAGCTGCATACTTATGCCCCAAATGATTTTAAAGTGGCCATTAGCTGCTGCATATCCCGCCTGATGTAGCCTTGACTTTCTTGCCTTTCTGCCAGCTCAACCTTTGGATATAGTGATGGATCACATAGTCTATCGACCCCGATTACGGCAGCCTCTCGCAGACTTGCCACAGGATGAACAAGCGCATTTGAAATCAAAGAACGCGCAGATTGATGAATTGGAGATTTCAAAGACATGCCTAAGTTACCGAGTTCCGCAATTATCATGGATGCAAGCTCACGCTCTCCAGAATCGCGTCCAAGGTCTGTCGTGAAAATCCACCGATGAATTAAAGTAACTCCAGCGTCCATGTTGTCTTCCACAAATTTAATTGCTGCATGTGTCAAGGGGTTACTTGTATCGGTGTCGGCGGGGTATGCCGTGGTTAACCCTAGAATTGCTGCCCATTCTTTTTCAAGATGACCGGAGTATGTGCTGAAAACTTGAGCATTTAGATTGCTGTCGGCTCCATCAAATATTCTGACGTCTGTCAAATATCGGATACCATCGGGCGTTTTCTCAGTACAATGCCCTGCCGTAGTCATTGCTGAAACAAGAAAAGCAATGGTTGCCAAATGCCTATTTCGCGTTTGAGGCTTTATTTCATTGGTAGTCAGGTTTGTGCTGGCAGCCCCAATCTCAACGTCGCTTAGGACGGGAGCAGTGCCAGTCTCGTGCAAATTAATCATTGAAATTCCTTTTTTAACTGACCGTCAATGAGCTCAAAGAATAGGTCACATAGCACTTTATGAGATCCAGTAAGCCAGTTTTTTGAATCAAAGTCTTTCAGCGCCAACGATTTAATATCCGTAATAAATTCTGTGGTAAGAATCACTGCATCGTTTGGCTTGGGCATATCATTTCGTGTTCCAAGCGCGATCAATACATTGACCATCCCATCGGGTGCCTCGCTTCTATACGAGGATCTCCATTGAAAACTTGTTGGGCTGGGCGCGAGATTCGTTTTCTCAAAGATAGAAATTGGCAGGGCGCAATTGACTCTCATTTTTTTGTTCAAGAATGCTGAGAGACCAAGTGTAGAAACATCGCTAATAATGGCATCAACATAACGAAGTACGATTCTTTTTATTTTTATTTGATCTCCCTGAGGGTGAGACTCACTAAGAAGTGCTATTCCATCTAAGCATCTAGGCATGAATTCAGACCAATCATATCCTTCCGTATTATTTATGGCCAAGATGCCGGGACCTAACTGTGCCAACGGCCAACCTTTGGGAACGGCACGGAATCTATGTACCACTTGATGAGCAATGTTTTCAGTCATTCCTCCCGATTCAACCGGTTCATAGTGCGGATAATCTTTCTTTGCCGCAGCAACTAAAAACTTGGCAAATAGTTCGGGGAAAGATGGGTCCTGAGCAAACTGAGGAAAATTTGCCGGGAGGTTTGCACCAAGGCCGGGGAAACCCGTAGGTATTTCCCAATGCATTTCAAAAATCGCCTCAACCAAGGGCTTCTTTTTGAGAGTTCGGCTAGCCATGTTCATCTCGGATTTTTACTGTGGAATAGGCTTCTACTTTCAATCGAAATGTATTCAATTGGAAGCACTCCTCGTAGGAGGCATTACCACTGTTCATAAAGCTTTGTCAAATCAAGGGCTCAGTGCAAGTGCGGATTTGAGCAATGGCCCGAATTACCCAACTCGCTTCCTACACGCCGCAACAAATCGGCGCATCGATTCCACGTCTTTAATCCCAGGACTGGATTCAATGCCGCTGGCGACGTCGACGCCGTAGGGCTTGGTCGCTGCTATCGCTGAGGCCACGGTCAGGGGATTTAATCCTCCGGCGAGAATAACCGGACGATCGAAGGTCACTCCGGCGAGCAGGTGATGATCCCAGGTCATTCCGGTTCCGCCGGAAACTCCGGGAACTGCAGCATCGAGCAGGTAGGCGTCGGCTGGATACCCGCGTAGTTCGCTGAGGGCGCCGGCGTCTTTGACGGCGAAGGCTTTGATCACCGGGAAGCGCGCCGACAGGCGTTCTGCTAATTCTGGTGGTTCGTTGCCGTGCAATTGCACCACCGAGCAACGCGTTAAGCGCATGACGTTGAGGATGCCGATTTCGTCTTCGTCAACGAACAGCGCGACGGCGGTGATGAACGGTGGAATTAATCGAACCAATTCGGCAGCGCGCTCGACAGTGATTTTACGCGGGCCACGAGCGAGATTCAGTCCGATAGCGTCAACGCCAAGGTTGACCGCTGCGCGCACGTCGTCGTTGCGGGTGAAGCCGCAGAATTTAATCTTCATGGGAAAAAAGGTGCCTCGCACACCGCGTTCTGCTCATTCGCGGTCATTCCCGATTACTTACCTT
>JANMYZ010000301.1:0-2921 GCA_031382605.1 Planctomycetota bacterium
GCTCGATGTGTTAATGAAGGGACGCAGCACTTTGATTATTGCCCATCGTCTGTCGACCGTACGCAATGCCGATCGCATCGCCGTGCTGGATGAAGGACGCGTGGTGGAAACCGGAACCTATGATGAATTGATGGATAAAAAGGGGGCTTTCTATCGTCTTGCCAATGGTCAGCTGAGCTGACTTAGCTCAACTCAGCTGAATTAGCTAACCCCGTATTGTTTCAACTTCGCGTACAGCGTACTGCGATCGATCTCCAGCAATTCGGCGGCTACTTTTTTATTACCGTCGCAGTGGTCGAGGATGCGCAAAATGTGGGCGCGTTCGACTGCTGCTAAACAGTTGCTTTGACTAGCGCTCGCGAGCGACGGCGGATCGCGCAGCAGGTTGGGCAAATCGGCGACGTGTATAATACGTTCGCTGCTCAACGCCCAGGCCTGTTCGATGATCTGCCGCAACTGCCGCACGTTCCCAGGCCACGTGTAGCGCATGAGTAAGGCCTTGGCTTCCGGGCTCAGTCGCTTTGCTGGCTGATGATGTTGTTCGGCCTGACACGCCAAAAAATACACCGCCAATACATCGATGTCCCCAGGTCGTTGGCGTAGCGCTGGCATCACCAGCTGTCGACCCTCAAGAGCATGAAATAATTCTGCGCGTATGTCGCCGCCTGCCAGCGCTTGCGTGAGATTTTTCGCGCTCGCGGCGATCACGCGTACATCGACGCGGCGCAGCGTGGCTTCGCCTGGGCGCTGGACCTCACCCGATTCCAATAAGCGCACGATGCGCGCCTGAAAAATCATGGGCACATCGGCAAGTTCATCCACGTACACGGTGCCGCCATCGGCCAATTCGAAGGTTCCCGGACTGGTGACGCCATTGGCCTGCGCCCGTCCAAACAGCACGCTGTCGGCACCTTGTTCCGCGAGCGACGCACACGTAACGACGTGAAAAGGACGCGCCTGACGCGATGAACGAGCATGAATAATACGCGCCAATAATTCCTTTCCGCAGCCGGATTCACCTTGGATCAGCACCGGCGAGTTCACCTCTGCGAGACGTTCTGCCTGCACACGAAGATGGACCATCGCTGAATCATCGCCGATCATTTGTGGCAGAACGGGCAACGATTTTGGCGATGCCGTTTGCAGACGATCCACTTCTGCGCGTAGGGCTTCCACCGTCGCACGAGCAGAAAGACGCACGGCCATTTGATTCGCAACAGCGACGAGAAACTCCAGGTCTGTGCGTGAAAACGCTTGGCCACCAGCAAGACGATCAACGTAGAGCAAAGCATGAACGTCGTCGCCCGTGCGAACCGGGGCCGCCATCGCGCTTTGAACGCCGGACTGCACCATGCTTGCGGAAGGTGCTAAATCACCGTCGTTGGTGCAGCGCAACGCTTCTCCGCCACGACGGACTGCGGCCAGCAACGTGCGCGCAAATGGCACCGCGCCAAAACGTGCGCGTAAACGACGTTCATGTGGTGGCCACAGGCTCCACCCATCGCCATCTGGCGTGGTGGTCGGCAAGAATACGGCGCAGCGATCACCTTCGAGCACCTCCGCCGCCGCGTCGTCGAGCAATTCAAATAACGACTCACGATCGGTGGCGGCGTTACTGCGACGGATGAGATGATGCAGCAAAACCAAGTAAGCATTTGCCCGCTCCAACGCTTGCGTGTCGCCGTCGAGCGCGGGCGTAAAGAGCACGGTCTTTGCTTGATCGAGCCCTTGCAGATGAGCGGGATCTGACCAGGCCGTGGCGGTTGGTGAGATACTTTCAAAGCGAAAGTGTGTTGCACCGATACGAAATTCGCTGCCGTGGACCAACGGCATGCTGGCGATGCGACCATCGCCTTGCCACGTTCCATTCGAGCTATCGAGATCGTGGACGTGATAACGCCCACCGTCGACCACGAGCGCTGCATGCACACGACTTGATTTGGGATCGGCAATTTGAATTGGGTTCGACTGATCTCTGCCAATGGTGGTGCGTTCGGCTAACAATTCGTGCCGCTGACCAGCACCAGCTCCGGCGATAAGATGAATCCACGGCATGACTGCGCACCATCCGCGCAAAGTTGGGGGACTCAAGGCAGTGATGCTCTGAGGGCGCTGGCAAGCAGAGGCATACACGCCGACTGCCCGCCATTGTGCTCAGCTACCATCAGATCGTTGCTCAGGAATCATCGCCGCTGCATAGCCCAAGAATCATCCACCCTGAACCCAACCATTGATTGAACACAGAGAACCAGAGAACCAGAGTAGAAAAGAGCGTCGACTCTTCCGCGCACTCACCCGAGAAGTAAGTCGATGATTCGACATAACTTCTCATCTCTTCCTCTGGTACTCTGGTGCTCTGTGTTCAATCACGGCTTCAAGGCTCACGCGTCATTCCAACCTCTTCCTTAGGTTATCCCATGCGCATTCATGAACTCTTCTTGGCGATGGCCAAACACAACGCCAGCGACCTCCATTTGAAAGTCGGGGAACCGCCGATCTTTCGCATTAACGGCGAACTCGTGCGTATGAAGAGCCCCGCGCTGACGGCGGAAGACACCGAGGGAATGCTCACGCCGATGATGAATGAGCGAGCCAAGCACGACCTGGAAACCCGTGGCTATGCTGACTTTTCGCAGGCTTTGGAAGGCGCTGGACGGTATCGCTGCAACGTCTTCCGCAGTTGCGGTAAATTGTCCGCCGCCGTCCGCCGGGTGAAGTTGGAGATCCCCACCTACAAACAGCTGCACTTGCCCGACCAACTGGCGAAGTGCGCGGCCTATGAACAAGGCTTGGTGCTGATCGGCGGCATTACCGGCTCAGGAAAATCGACCACCATTGCGTCGATCGTGAACGACATCAACGCCAAGCGCCGGGCACACATCATTACGATTGAAGATCCGGTCGAGTTTCTTTTCACCGAT
>JANMYZ010000311.1:0-3181 GCA_031382605.1 Planctomycetota bacterium
GCGACGTCATCGTAGCCACGCGCCAACACGATCGGTGCGGCCATGGTGGCTTTGTCGTATTTGAGCGCGACCGCGACGTGCGTTGGATTGGTGATGATGACATCGGCTTTCGGGACTTCTTGCATCATGCGACGCTGGGCCATTTGGCGCTGAATTTGGCGTATTTTACTTTTGATCAACGGATCGCCTTCTGACTGCTTGATCTCTTCTTTGATTTCTTGCTTGGTCATCATCAGGTCTTTGGTGTGTTGAATGCGCTGAAAGATAAAATCACCGGCAGCGATAATGAACAGCACCGATGCGAGCTTAACGATCATCACAAAAATTCCCCACGACTCGACTGACATGCGCTCTGCCAGGTCATGCTTCATGGTGACCATGCGCGGGATATCTGCTGATAACAGGTACCACGCCATCGACACAATGACCGTCAGCTTCAATAAATTGATGATGAAACGAACCAGGCCACGCATGCCAAAAAGTCGTTGCAGGCCGGTCATCGGACTGATGCGATTAAGTTTGGGGATCAGCGGTTTGTGGGTGACGTGCAAACCCACTTGAGCAACCGACAGCAGGATGCCGCTGACAAACAACACGCCCAGAAACGGCACAAACCAACCCGCTGCCAACCATAATTGCTTGGCGAACACCAGCATGGTCTCGCGCGAATCCAGCTCCACTTGTAGGCCATCGCCCAACGCCAAACGCATCATCGACGTCATCGACGCCCACGCCCACGGCGCCACCACCGCCAGCATGCAAAAACCAATCAGCATCAAGACCGCAATGTTGACCTCTGCAGAGAAGCTCACCTGACCATCATTGCGCGCATCTTCCAAACGCTTCGGCGTCGGAAGTTCCGTTTTTTCACCGCCGCTAGAGGCTTCTGCCATAGATATCCGTGGTGTTTCTCAACAGACGTGGCCACACAGCCGCGACTCTGACTGAATAAGGCATTGAGCGTGCCATTTTTTGCGTGAGCTGCGAGCTGCCAGCTGCGTGCTACCAGCTACGAGCTACCAGCTACGAGCTGCCCCAGTGTCGGACTCGAAGCTCGAAGCTCGAAGCTCGAAGCTCGAAGCTCGTAGCTCGTACCAGCGCCTTTTAGATTGCTGAGGCGCACTTGCGACCCTGACTGGCAAGCCAGGATGCCGACCCGGAGCCTGCCCATGTCGTCTGCCAAGCCGCGTCAAATTCTGGTCACTGCTGCGTTACCGTACGTCAACGGTCACATCCACCTGGGGCACTTGGTGGAGTACATTCAAGCCGACATCTGGGTGCGTTTCCAACGCATGCAGGGCAACCACGTCGCGTACATCTGCGCCGACGATACGCACGGCACCGCGACCATGATTCGGGCGCGGCAAGAAGGCCGCAGCGAGCAACAGATCATGGCCGAGATGAGCACCGCTCATCAAGATGATTTCAAGGCCTTCGGCGTCGAGTTCAGCCATTATGGATCGACTGATTCCGCATCGAATAAAACCTTGGTCAGCGAAATTTGGGCGGCGCTGCGTAACTCCAAGCCAGATGGTTCTTCCATCGTGGCCGAACGCGAGGTCACTCAGCTTTACGATCCCAAAGCCGGTTGTTTTCTGGCTGATCGCTTCGTCAAAGGCATTTGCCCAAAATGTAAATCGCCGGATCAATACGGTGATTCGTGCGACAAGTGCGGAGCGACTTTCAGCCCAACTGATCTGATTGATCCGGTAAGCACGCTGTCCGGTGCCAAGCCGGAACTGCGTTCAGCAAAACATTATTTTGTCCGGCTCGAACCATTTCGCGCCTTCTCGAAAGAATGGACGCGTGGTCACAGCGACGATGGCACGTGGACGCTCCAGCCAGAGATTGCGAATTGGCTGCACGGCGCATTTCTGAATGAAGAACTGCGCGATTGGGACGTCAGTCGTCCAGCGCCGTATTTCGGTTTCGAAATTCCCGACGCACCGGGAAATTATTTCTATGTCTGGGTCGATGCTCCGGTGGGGTACATCGCCAGTTTGACGGATGCATGCGCGATGGGGAAGGTTGTCGGAACGCCGAGCAAATGGTGGCCGAAAGACGGCGATGCTGGCTTCAACGATCCCACGGTTGAGATCCGTCACTTCATCGGCAAGGACATCACCTATTTTCACGCGCTCTTCTGGCCAGCGATGCTCAAGACAGCAGGCTTCAAATTGCCGTCTCAGGTGCATGTCCATGGATTCCTCACCGTCGATGGCGAGAAGATGTCCAAATCGAAAGGTACGTTCATCCGCGCACGTGCTTATTTAGACGCAGGGCTCGATCCGGCTTATTTGCGTTATTACTTCGCCAGCAAGTTGAACGGCAAAGTGGAGGACATCGATCTGAACCTCAGCGAATTCACTGACAAAGTGAACAGCGACGTGGTTGGCAAAGTGGTGAACCTTGCCAGTCGCACCGCCAAATTCGTTCCGCGTCTGAGCGACACCTATCCATATGATGACGCACTTTTCGCGGGGGCTGCCGCACAGGCCGAGGCCATCGCCTATTGTTACGAAACATGCGATTATAACGGCGCATTACGACGCATCATGGCGCTGGCTGACCGCGCCAATGAATTTGTCGAAGCACGCGCGCCTTGGGCGCTGAAGAAAGACCCGGCTAAAGCAGATGAATTAGCGGCGGCCTGTACCGTTTCGTTAAATTTATTCCGCCAGCTCTGCATTTATTTGGCTCCGGTGCTACCCGAGTTAGCGCAGAAGGCGGCGGAACTGCTTGGCGCTTCGTGCTCCGTGTGGAGCGACGCAGCGAAGCCCGTCCTTGGCACCACCCTCGCCCCATTCCAGCACTTGGTGGCGCGTCTCGACCCAGCAAAAACTCAGGCGATGGTCGATGCGTCAAAAACGGAAACCCCGGCGACTGCCGTTTCACCAGCGGCGGATACCACTCCATCCGATGACGGCACGGCTCTTTCAGCTGAGCCCATCGCGAGCACCATTGCCTTCGAAGATTTCGGAAAAATTGATTTGCGCGTAGCACGAGTACTAACGGCAGAAGAAGTGCCTAAGGCCAAGAAGATCATCAAACTCACCGTCACGTTGGGTGGTGACGATCGTCGAACGGTATTCGCCGGAATTAAAACCGCCTATGGCGATCCGAGTAAGCTCGTTGGACGTTTAATTGTCATCGTCGCAAATCTCGCCGCCAAACCGATGAG
>JANMYZ010000336.1:0-2530 GCA_031382605.1 Planctomycetota bacterium
GGAGTAATTCCCGGAACTTCTGAAAAACCATTTCGGATCATCGACTTGTCTGGAACGCCAAATGAAATTGCTGGCGTTCTTACATCACTCATTGCTCGCTTATTGATGGAAGTGAAGATCAGACAAACCAACGCTGAGATCGATCGTGATCCCGTTGTATTGCTTTGCGAAGAAGCCCACCGATATGTTCCAGAAGCTGGAGAGGCACAGTACCGAGAAGCTCAAAATGCTGTTCGTCGAATAGCCAAAGAGGGTCGGAAATATGGAGTTAGCTTGGTAGTTGTTTCTCAACGGCCATCCGAGCTTGATCAAACAGTACTTTCTCAATGCGGCTCATGGATTGTTTTGCGTCTAACGAATGGATTCGATCAAGCATTAATCAAGCGAGTGCTGCCCGACCATCTTGGTGGCCTAACTGAAATGCTCTCAAGCCTTGGTAGACAAGAAGCCTTATTTCTTGGTGACGCAGCGGCGCTTCCCACAAGAATTCGGCTCTTAGATTTGCCCATCGAGAAACGGCCACGTTCACAAGATCGCTCCTTTAGCAAAGGCTGGTGTGATGTCGGTCTTTCCCAAATTGATTTCGATAGAATCGCGAGCCGTTGGCGGGGGATGCCTACGGAGTCGGCTTTAGCGATGGTGGAACCTCGAATTGCAGCAGGGGAAAATTCCCAACAATCGACTACTTTTCATAGAGCAGCAGAGGACGACCCTCCATTTTAGATTACTCGTTCGCAATCGTTGAGCACCCTTGATCATCGAGTAATTTATGCCATTCACCTTCATCCACACCGCCGACTGGCAATTGGGTCTCAAGCTCACCTACATCCCAGGCGATGCGGGCGCCCAAGCCCGCTTGCTGCGCTATCAAGCCGTGCGCGCCATCGCCGACGTGGCCCACGCTCGCAAGGTCGATGTCGTCTTGGTCAGCGGTGATGTGCTCGACTCAAATGCGGCGGGACCAGAAACGATTCAGAGAGCACGCGAAGCCCTGGCCGCGTTCGCGCCAACTCCAGTCCTACTCATCCCAGGAAATCACGATCACGCTGGCCCAGCCTGTGCGCTCGGACGGTTGGTTGATGGCTTGGCGCATGTTCAATTACTCGATCAGCGAAAGGCGGTGCAGGTGGCGGGGGCGACCATCTATCCGTGCCCGCTTCTTCGTCGTCATGAGGCGGATGACCCGACGGCTTGGTTACCGTCGCGAGAAGCCCAGGACGGTATCCGGATCGTCATGGCCCATGGTGGGGTCATTGATTTCGCGGCTTTTTCTGGCGATGACCTGGAATCGCCGAACCTCATTGATCTTTATGCTCTATTGGCCAAAGGGTTTGATTACATCGCGCTCGGAGACTGGCACGGCACACTGAGCGTCGATCGTCGGGCTTGGTATAGCGGGACCCCAGAAGCGACCCGCTTCAAAGAGAAGAACCCTGGTGGAATTCTTGTCGTCCGCATCTCAGCACCTGGCGCAGAACCAGAGATCGAGCGGGTTCAGATGGCGACCACAACGTGGCAACGTTGGGACGAGGTGCTGACTGATGACGCCGCAATTGACGGCCTGGAATCACGGTTCACGGCACTTCCTCAGCCAACCACCACCTGCATTGAGTTGAATGTGACGGGAACCCTGACGTTGGGCGGACGGACTCGGCTCGATGCATTGCTGAGTGAATGGTCGCAGCGCTGCATGCTGCTGCGCGCCGACACCGCGGGAGTGGTGGCCAAGCCTTCTGACAGTGACATTGCCGCTCTGGCTGAGGCTGGGCTGTTGTCTGGAACCGTGGACCGCTTGCGTGCCGATTCGGCACCAGAGGCGGCCGATGCTTTGCTGTTGTTGCATCGACTTCTCGCCACGCCTGCTTCACTTGGTCGCTGACGGTCACAGAGAAAGAAAGCGGAACACCATGCACATCACGCGCATCGTAGTCAGGAACTGGCGTCGACATGATCATCTGGTTGTCGATGGCCTATCAGAACGCATCAACCTGATTAGTGGTCCCAACGAAGCCGGTAAATCCACCCTCGCGGAGGCGTTGCGCTATGGCCTCTTTGAGCCTTCCAAACCGATGTACGACGCTCGCAAAGCGATCCAGCAGCGGTCCGGTTCTGACGCTCCTGAAGTTGATATCGATCTTGAGGTCGAGGGTCAGAAGTGGCGAATAGAAAAGCGCTTTCTGCGCCGCCCATTCACCAAGCTGACCGGCCCAGATGGTCGACCAATGGAAGGTGACGACGCGGAACATCGGCTGCAAGAGTTGCTCGGCTTTTTGCTGCCTGATTCCGGTCGTGTCACCAAGGATGTTGATGCGCGCCATCTCGGCCTGTGGCCGATTCTCTGGTTGAAACAAGGTGAGTTGTCGGGGCTTGATGGTGCCGTGACGGAGGGCGTACGCAGTCGGCTTTCTGAATTGGTCGCTCGCGAAGTCGGGAGTGTTGCCGCCGGACCAATGGGCTCGCGCGCTGTGGAACTTGTTCAGCGCGAATACGAACTGTTCTGGACCGGGTCGGCCAATAAGCCGACGGGGGA
>JANMYZ010000337.1:0-4389 GCA_031382605.1 Planctomycetota bacterium
CTACGAAACTCAGGTTAAACCAATCCTGGACGAACACTGTTTAAAGTGCCACGGCGGAGAAAAGACCAAGGCGGATCTGCGCATAACCAGTCGCGGAGCATTCCTGCGTGGCGGCGAAAGCGGAGTGGCGGTCAATCTCGACAAGCCAGACGGAAGTCTGCTGCTGAAGATGATCAATTATGCCGATGACGATCATCAGATGCCGCCGAAACAAAAGTTGCCAGCCGATCAGATCGCACTGATTACCCAATGGGTGAAAAAAGGACTTCCGTGGACCCCAGGGGTGATCGACGAACATGCGGAAGTCAAAAAGACGCCGCTGATCAATGACGAGACACGAAATTACTGGGCCTACAAAAAACCGCTCAAATCGGACCTGCCAAAAGTCGCGAATGCCAAGTGGGTCACCAATCCGATCGACGCCTACATTCTTGCCGACCTTGACGCGCATGCGCTGAAACCAGCACCTCCAGCAACGCCAGAAGTCCTTATTCGCCGCGTCTATTACGATTTGCTGGGCCTGCCGCCCACCGCTGCCGAAGTCGCGCAATTTGCCGCCAACAAAGACCCCAAGGCCTACGAAAAGCTGATCGATCGTTTATTAGCAAGTCCGCATTACGGCGAAAAATGGGGACGTCACTGGCTTGATGTGGTCGGTTATGCCGAAACCAACGGCTATGAACGTGACGGCGACAAACCCAACGTCTGGCGTTACCGTGACTATGTGGTCAAAGCTTTTAACACCGACAAACCGTATGACCAATTCGTCAAAGAACAGTTGGCCGGCGACGAAATGCCGAATAAAAATCCCGATTCGATCACGGCGACAGGATTCTACCGCCTGGGTGTCTGGGACGATGAACCCGCCGATCGTGAACTCGCAAAATATGACGGTCTTGATGCCATCGTGTCGACCACTAGCGGCGCATTTCTTGGCATGGCCTTGGGTTGTGCGCGTTGCCACGATCACAAGCGCGATCCCTTGCCGCAGGATGATTACTATCGTTTGCTCGGCTTTTTTCATAACCTCAAGCCGATGACCAATGGGGGCGATGATATTGAAACCACCGTGACCACTTCGGACGAAGAAAAAATCGCCGGAGAAAAACGTATCGCTCAATTGGAAACCGAAATTGCCGCCCTTGAAAAAGCCCTCGTAGCTAAGAGCCCGCCATCAGACTCGCTGCGCGCAGCACAACGCGAGTTAAGTAAGCTGAAGAAGAACCTGCCAGGGACCTATCGCACCATCAGCGTCAGCGAACACGACCGGGTCAGTGACACTTTCGTTCTCTCGCGCGGTAACCCTAGTTTAAAAACCAAGAAAGTTGAGCCCGGATTTCCCCAGGTGCTTGGCTTTGCTGAGCCCACATTACCAAAGGGATCACGTGGACGACGCACCTTGCTGGCAGACTGGATCCTTAACCCAGACAATCCGCTGACTGCTCGCGTGATGGTGAATCGACTCTGGCAACACCATTTTGGCCGTGGTATCGTCGGCACCTCAAACGACTTCGGCAAGCTGGGTGAAGCACCAACCAATCAACCGTTGCTCGACTATCTGGCGATAGAATTTCAAAGCCGCTCATGGAGCATCAAGTCGATGCATCGCTTTATTATGGCTTCAAGCACCTACCGCATGTCGTCAAAAGACGATTCGGCAGCGTTGGCCAAAGACGCGGGAAATCTGCATCAGTGGCGCTTCAATATGCGCCGACTTACCGCTGAGGAAATGCGCGATTCGATTCTCGCCGTCGATGGAAATTTAAACTTGACGATCGGCGGACCGAGTATTTTCGCCCCCATACCACAAGCCGTTTTGGCCACCTCATCGAAACCGAAAGAGGTCTGGGGAAAAAGCTCGCCAGAGGATGAAGTCCGCCGTTCGATCTACATTAAAGTGAAGCGCTCATTGATTCATCCGCTGTTGTCGATGCATGACTTTGCCGACACCGACTCCAGTTGCCCAGTACGCTTTGCCACCACTGTTCCGACCCAGGCCTTAAGCATGCTCAATAGTGAATTTATCAATCAACGTGCCGAGGCTTTCGCCAAGCGCCTGATGACCGAAGAGCCCACGTCAGTTAACAAGCAAGTCGCGCTTGGTTTGCGTCTGGTTACCCAACGTGAACCAAAGACAGCCGAAATTCGTCGAGCGCTCGCCTTTATGCAAGATCTGCAAGCCAATGAAAAAGCTGATCCGAACAAAGCGCTCGCACTCTTCTGCCTCATGGCGCTCAATCTCAATGAATTCGTCTTTCTCGATTAAATACCTTCGACCAATCGCCGTCTCCGCCTGCAAGGAACGTCATCATGAATAATCCAAACCATACCAATCATGGCCAATTTTGCGGCCGTACTCGTCGTGAAATGCTGTGGCAAACCGGTGGCGGTTTTGCTGGCGTGGCCTTGGCCAGCATGCTCGGCAGCCAATTCTTTCCCGCAGCGGCCACCGCAGGCGAAGGACACCCGGCGTTCGTCAATCCCCTTGCGCCGAAACAGCCGCACTTCAAGGCCAAGGCCAAGAACGTTATCTTTCTCTTCATGTACGGCGGCCCAAGTCAGGTCGATACCTTCGATCACAAACCTGAACTCTATAAACTCGACGGCCAGACTATCGAGGTGAAAACCTTTGGTCGGGGCGGTCACAAAAACAAGGGTCGCGTCGTTGGTCCGCAATGGCAGTTCAAGCGCTATGGCAAGTGTGGCAAAATGGTCAGTGATTTATTCCCCAACGTGGGTGAGTGCGTCGACGACATCGCCTTTATCCATTCGATGACGGCGGATTCGCCAATCCATGGTTCAGCCATGTTGATGATGAACAGCGGGCGCATTATTTCTGGCCATCCGTGCCTGGGTTCGTGGGCGAATTATGGACTGGGAACGGTGAATCAAAATCTTCCCGGATTCGTTGTTATGCTCGATAAAACTGGCGGCCCCATCAGCGGCGCAAAAAATTGGTCAAGCGGTTATATGCCCGCATCGTATCAAGGCACCGTGCTACGCGGCAGTGGCGACCCGATTCTTGATCTCAAAACACCTGAAGGGATGACCGATTCGCGTCAGCGGAAATTGCTCAACGCGCTCAAAGGTTTTAACGACGATCATCAGAACGGAAGAGTCTCCAATACCGACTTGGCGGCGCGCATCGCCAGCTACGAACTCGCCTTTAATATGCAGAAGCACGCGCCTGAAGCTGTTGACCTATCGAAGGAAAACGCCGCCACCAAGGCCATGTATGGCCTTGATAATAACGACACTTCCGATTTCGGTGGCAAATGCTTGCTTGCTCGACGACTGGTCGAACGCGGCGTGCGCTTTATTCAAATCTATTCCGGCGGCGCGCACAACGACGATAACTGGGATGCCCACACGGACATGAAAGCAAACCACACCAAGCACGCGCTGCACACCGACAAACCCATCGCGGGATTATTGAAGGATCTCCCACAGCGCGGATTGTTAGATGACACTTTAGTCGTGTGGGGTGGCGAATTTGGCCGGCAGCCAACCGCAGAATACGCCAAGGGCACTGGTCGCGATCACAATAGTTATGGCTTCACCATGTGGATGGCCGGCGGCGGCATCAAAGGCGGCGTGAGCTATGGCAAGACCGACGAACTCGGTGGAACTGCCGTGGAAAACCGTCTCCAAGTGAAAAATCTTCACGCCACCATTCTTAATCTGATGGGCATGGATCAGAGCCGCCTCAGCTTTTTACACAACGGCCTCGATCAAAGTTTGGTCGGCGTTGAAGGCGCTGATGCGATCAAAGCGATCATGGCCTAACTCACTGATCATTCCTGTTCGTTTCACCGCTTACCACCAAGGATACTGCATGCGCTTCCTGCTCACCTTCGGCCTCTTGGCCAGTTTCATTCTTTCACCCACGCTGAATGCCGCCGACATTACCGGCACCGGCCATCGCTTCTTCGCTGCCGACTATGAAAAGCACGTCATGGCGATCGTTGGCGCCGATGGAAAAGTCGAATGGAAACGTGAGATGAAGGGCGGTTGTCACGACGCCTGGGTGCAATCCGACGGCAAGATCCTGTGGACCCCCAGCGGCGATAAAATTTTTGAGATCGACCCCAAGGCCAACAGCGAAACGTTGATTTATGATTCGCGAAAACATGGCGAGGTGAAAGGCAACGTAGAGATTCACGCCTTTCAGCCCAACAAAGACGGCACCATCACCGTTTTTGAATCCGGTCCCGCGCGCGCGGTTGAAATCGATCGCACTGGCAAAATCTTAAAAACCGTGGCTCTCCCAATGACTGGCGGAGCACACCACCAAACCCGCAACGCGCGCAAGCTCGATAATGGCAACTACCTTTTGGCGCTCTCTGCCGATTCGAAAATCGCCGAAGTCGATCCCGCTGGCAAGATCGT
>JANMYZ010000314.1:0-2713 GCA_031382605.1 Planctomycetota bacterium
CAAGGACATGTTCAAAAATATCACCACCGGCATTGAGTCCTCACATTTATACGGCGCGAGCCGCTTGGTGCAGTCGATCACCGGCTTGACCGTTCAGCGCAACAAAGCCGTGGTCGGCGATAACGCGTTTGCCCACGAAAGTGGCATTCATCAGCACGGCATGCTGAAAAACCCCGAGTGTTATGAGATCATGACGCCAGCGTCGGTGGGCGTGCCGACCACCAACTTGGTGCTGGGTAAACATTCTGGCCGCGCAGCCTTGTCGAAACGTTTGGAAAATATGGGCTTGGCCGTTACCGACAGCGACATGGGCAAGTTGTTCGAGGCTTTCAAAACGCTGGCCGACAAAAAGAAAGAAATCTATGACGGCGATTTGATCGCGTTGGTCGAAGAAGTCGTGCGTGGCAATACCGTCAGCGCGTGGACGGTGGATTACTTGCATACCGCTTCCGCCTCTGGCATGGGTGCCGGCAGCGGTGCGATGGCGACCGCCACCGTGCGTTTGAAGAAAGGCGACCAGGTCGTCACCGATGCAGCGACTGGCGATGGCCCGGTAGACGCGGTAGTTCAGGCGATCAACCGCATCTGCGGTTACGTCGGCACGGTGGAAGACTTCCGCCTACGCGCCGTCACCCGTGGTGGCGACGCGCAAGGCGAAGTGTCCATCCGCGTGCGGCTGAAAAACGCCACCGACGTCGCTGGTGAAGGCACCGTGGTCGGCGGCAAAGGCCTGTCGACCGACATCGTACACGCCAGCGCGCTGGCCTATCTGGACGCGGTCAACCGCGTAGCGTTTCAGATCGGTCGGTTGGATTACCGTTCGGCGACCGTATAAAAATTGAGGTTTACCACGGTCCGGGCTTCAGGTCCGTGGTAATCTCAGGCCCTTTCCCCTCTGGCCCTGCCAAAGCGCGCCATAGGCTCCCCGACCCACCGAACGCGGAACTGCTCTTATGCCTACTTTTATCGCTGGTCACCTCACTGGTTCTGGCAAACGCTTCGCCATCGCGGCGGCGCGCTTTAATGGCACCATCGTCGAACAGCTGATTGCTGGCGCGGTCGATACGTTGATTCGCCACGGCGTGCGCGATCAAGATATCGTCGTGGTGCATTGTCCTGGGGCTTGGGAGTTGCCGTTGGTGGTGCGCCAGCTCATCGACAGTGGCAAGAAAAAACCTGATGCGGTGATCGCACTCGGTTGCGTGATTCGCGGCGAGACTCCGCATTTTGAATTCGTTGCTGGTGAATGCAGCAAAGGGCTGGCGTCCGTGCAAAGCAGCAGCGGTGTGCCGGTGTCGTTTGGTGTGTTGACGACCGACACCACCGACCAGGCGATGGCGCGCGCTGGACTCAAGGCTGGTAACAAAGGCGTCGACGCGGCTCTGGCGGCGATCGAAATGGTTGATTTGTTGGGCAAGCTCTGATGTCGGCAAAGATCACCGCCACCGATGGCGCACCAGCGGGGAATCCGGCTGTCGGAAAAAGTACGGCAAAAGCCGCTGGAAAGCGCAGTGAGTTGCGTAGCCGTGGGCGTGAACTGGCGACCCAAATGATGTACAGCTTTGAGCAGAACAAATATCTCGACGACGGCATGTTGCTGCCGGCGGAGGCCAGTGAAGGCATGGAGAGCGAAAGTATTGAGTTCGCGCGCTCCTTGTTGGCTGGCTTTGCCAAAGAGCGTCCGGCCGTCGATGCGGCGATCGATAAGCGTTTGGATAACTGGACCATTCATCGGCTGGCCGTCGCTGATCGCGCGTTGCTGCGTTTGGGCGCGTTTGAAATTTTGTATTGCGCTGATACGCCGCCGAAGGTGTCGATTAACGAATATATCGAATTGGCCAAACGCTATGGCAGCGAAGCCAAAACGCCAAAACTGGTGAACGCTGTGCTCGATAAAATTGCGCGTGAACATCGCTCCGATCAGGTCAGTAAGCGGGACTAAGCGCCCGCTGCAGAGGTGTGCATATGCCTGACACCAGCGACATAAAATGGATGCGTCGTGCGCTGCGTTTGGCAACGCTCAGCCTTGGTCGGACATGGCCAAATCCTGGAGTTGGTTGCGTCATTGTTCGTGACGGACAGGTCCTTGGCGAAGGTCGACACGCGGTGTTCGGTCAAGCCCACGCCGAGGTCAATGCTCTCGCTCAGTGTCGCGCGCTTGGTCATGATCCGCAGGGCGCCACGGCCTACGTCACTTTGGCGCCGTGTACTCGGCACGGCAAACAGCCGCCGTGCACCAAGGCCTTAATCTCTGCGGGAATTGCGCGCGTGGTCGCGGCAGTCGGCGATCCCAATCAAGATGATCCAGCGATTGCGTTAGCGCAGTCCGGCATTCGTTACGACGAAGGCTGCCAAGCGGCGGCGGCGGCTCAGATGCATGGAGGTTTTCTCAGTCGCGTTGGGCTGGGGCGACCTCGGCTAACGGGTAAATGGGCGATGACGCTGGATGGCTGCATCGCTACGCATTCAGGCGACAGTGCATGGATTTCTGGTGCTCAGGCGTTGGTCTTTAGCCGCCGTCGTCGGCGCGTGTTCGATGCCATCATGGTCGGCTCTGGCACCGCGCATCACGATGATCCCAGTTTGTTGTCGGCCACAGTCGGCGAACGCACGCCGGTGCGCGTGGTGCTGTCAGCCAATGCGGAATTACGTGAAAATTCCACCCTGATCGTAACTAGGCCCAAGGCCGCCGTCTTGGTGGTGCATGGTCCTC